>CAZUYA010000004.1:0-33916 GCA_964624685.1 uncultured Ruminococcus sp.
CCGAAAAGGGGAAAAAATGGACGATGCGACCATCGAAAAGATTGAACTCTATTTGGACGGACAGTTGGATCGACTTGGCATTTCAACGCCGGATATTCCGTTTGCGACCGGTGCCGCATTGGGCGAAATTGTCGATTATGCGGCGGGCAGAAATCGTTATATCGGATATTTGATCTCTCTTTCACGGTATTCTTTTCGTCAGTTTCGCGTTGGGTTGGACTGTGCCAACGGAAGCGCGTGGATGATTGCCAAAAATGTTTTTGACGCACTCGGTGCCAAAACTTATACCATCAATGCAAGTCCGGATGGCTTAAATATCAATCGCGAAGCGGGTTCGACTCACATCGAGACGCTTGTCAAATATGTAAAAGAAAATCAGTTGGATGTTGGATTTGCTTTTGACGGTGATGCCGATCGGTGCATTGCCGTGGATGAAAAGGGGCAAGTTGCCAATGGAGATCATATTTTATATGTCTTGGCAATGCAATTGAAAAAAAACGGTGACCTGGTTAATAATACCGTTGTCACAACGATTATGTCCAATTTGGGACTTTACCGTGCATTGAAAGAGGTCGGGATCCGATACGAACAAACGACTGTCGGTGATCGATATGTGTATGAAAATATGCAACAGACCTGTAACTGTATCGGAGGCGAACAATCGGGACATATTATTCTCAGTAAGTACGCGACCACGGGAGACGGAATTTTAACCGCCATTAAGCTGATGGAAGCTATGATTCGTGAAAAGATGCCGCTTTCCAAATTGACGGAACCGGTTCAGATGTTACCACAGGTCACAAAGAATGTACGGGTTTGTGATAAAGCTGCGGTGATGAATCATCAAAAAGTGCAAGCATGTTTGAAATCTGTCGGCGAGCGTTTGGGTGACAGCGGACGGGTACTGTTGCGTGAGAGCGGAACAGAGCCGCTCATTCGTGTGATGGTTGAAGCACCGACTTTACAGCAATGTGAAGACCTTGCAGGGGAATTGACCGCTCAAATTCTCGCTTTGGAATTGTCTGATCATTGAAGGGAGATTGAAAGATGGAAGATTTGAAGACCGAGATGTTGTATCGTCATCCGACTTCTTCGATTGCATATACTTGGTTGCAAGGATTTGAATATCCGTGGGAGGCACTTTCAACGCTATCCGATTATATTTTAGAGCTTGGGAAGACACTGCCCGCCGCCGAATACAATCGGGTTGCACAGGACGTTTGGATTGCAAAAAATGCAAAGATCGCTCCCACCGCCTTTGTCGGCAGACCGTGCATCATTTGTGCCGATGCCGAGATTCGGCATTGCGCTTTTATCCGCGGCAGTGTTATTGTTGGGAAAGAGGCAGTTGTCGGCAATTCCACGGAATTAAAGAACTGTATTTTGTTTGACGGCGTACAGGTTCCGCATTACAATTACGTTGGAGATTCCGTTTTGGGTTATCGGTCGCATATGGGTGCCGGCTCTGTGACATCCAATGTCAAAAGTGATAAAACGCTTGTAACGGTGCAATATGGCGGAGAACGTGTGGAGACCGGGAAGAAAAAGATGGGTGCCATGTTGGGGGATTTTGTTGAGATCGGATGCAATAGTGTCCTCAATCCCGGAACCGTCATTGGAATCTCTTCAACCGTTTATCCGCTTTCCTCGGTACGAGGCTTTGTCCCGGAAGGGCATATTTTTAAGAATTCCGGAACGATTGTAAAAAAAATTTGATATTTGGATGATCCGATTTCGAAATCGGATTGACGGCAGAAACGACAACAGCTCCCGCAAATCCGGGTAATGATAGCGCCAGACCGTTTTTTTCGGAACGGTTGACGAGGAGAGAAGTGATCGAATGTTCGGCGGATGCTTCTCCGGTGTGTTGCACATCGTTAAAAACAGGTCAAATATGCGGGTAACCGCAAAACAATCCCTGTTCATTTCATATGGTACATACTGCTTTCAAACGACTTTGAAAACGGTCTTTTTTGTGTACCCAAATTTGAACAAAGGAAAAGGGACGGCATTCCGTCCCGGGGAGAAGATGATGTGTGGAATTATCGGTTATACAGGAAGTGAAAATGCAATTCCGAAAATGACGA
This sequence comes from uncultured Ruminococcus sp., assembly GCA_964624685.1. Lineage (GTDB taxonomy): Bacteria > Bacillota > Clostridia > Oscillospirales > CAG-272 > UMGS1865. The sequence goes on from CAZUYA010000004.1 coordinate 2,088, forward strand.
AAGGGTTATCCGTTTTGGAGTATCGCGGATATGATTCCGTCGGAATTGCGGCACAGGAAAAAAATGAAATCACGGTTGTTAAATGCCGCGGAAGAATTGATGATCTCCAAAAAAAACGGGAAATGAACGGATTGATTGCGCATTGTGCCATAGGTCATACCCGCTGGGCAACGCATGGGGGACCTTCCGATCAAAATGCGCACCCGCATCGTGTCGGACATGTGGTACTGGTGCACAACGGAATTATCGAAAATTACAGAGAATTGAAAGCAGAAGCCGAACAGCGTGGTATTGTTTTTGCATCGGATACCGATACCGAAGTCGCGGCAGCACTTTTGAATGAGTGCTATCGATTGTTGCAAGATCCGATTGCAGCTGTTTCGGCGATGTTAAAACGGTTGCGTGGCAGCTATGCTTTCGGTATTTTGTTTGATGACCGTGAAAAAGAGGTGTATGCCGTTCGTTGCGGATCACCGTTGATTTTGGCAAAGGGATCTGACGGATACTACTTAGCGTCGGATTTGACTGCATTGTTACCGTTTAGCAACGAGTACCACACTTTGAATGAGGGAGAAATCGCAAGGCTTTCACCGCAAGAAGCCATGTTGTTTACAACCGACGGAGTTCCTTCGTCTACTGCTCTGATTTGGAATCAGACTACCATGACTGCCGAATCGGCTCAAAAAGACGGGTATGCGCATTTTATGCTCAAAGAAATGAACGAGCAACCGTCAGCCATCATTAAAGCACTTTCCTCCAGAATTCGAAACGGGTTGCCCGATTTTTCCAATGACGGGATCGAGCCGAGAGTTTGGAAGTCTGTTCGGAATATTCACATTGTTGCATGTGGCTCTGCTATGCACGCCGGTCTTGTCGGGAGGCGAATGCTGGAACAGTACGCAAAGATTCCGACCAATGTATGGATTGCCTCCGAATATCGCTACTATCCTCCGTTGGCAGGGGAAGGAACATTGGTCATTGTGATTTCACAATCGGGCGAAACGGCGGATTCGTTGGCGGCTTTACGATATGCAAAATCTTTGGGGTTGACAACGTTGGGAATTGTGAACGTTGTGGAAAGTTCCGTTGCGCGCGAAGCAGATCACTGCATCTATACCTATGCGGGACCGGAAATATCGGTTGCGACGACAAAGGGGTATTGTACACAAGCGGCTGTTTTGTATTTGTTGGCAATTGCAATGGCTTACCATCGAGGCAATCTGTCGGAAGTCAAAGCGAAACAATCTGTTTATGAGCTTTCTGCAGATGCACCGCAAGCGGCGGAACGAATGCTTCGGGAACAGACGGGGACATTTCGACGTATTGCTCAAAAATTGGCAAACAGCGGACATGTTTTTTATATTGGACGCGGTTTGGATTATGCGTTGTCCATGGAAGGAGCATTGAAATTAAAAGAAATTTCCTACCTGCATACGGAGGCATATGCCGCGGGAGAATTGAAGCACGGAACCATTTCTTTGATCGAGCAGGGAACCCCCGTGATTGCTATTTCCACCGAGGATGCGGTTGTCGATAAAATGGAAGGCAATGTGCGAGAGGTGACAAGTCGTGGTGCACGCGTGATTTTACTTTGCCGAGAGGATGCAACAGATTTGTTTTCATCAACCGAAGAACGGATTTTGTTGCCATGCAGATCGGAAGCTGGGCTGTTGTTTGCCACCTTGGTGACGGTTCAGCGAATCGCCTATGAGACAGCTTTAGAACTTGGGCGGGATATTGACCGTCCACGCAATTTGGCAAAATCGGTTACGGTGGAATGAATGGAATCGTTTATGATCGAATTGTTTGATCCATGAAAAGCGGGAGGAACAAATGCACAATAGGCATTCGTTCCTCCCGTAAAATTTTGGATCTTACAGTGAAAACAGTTTTATGGCTTTGACGGCGATTCCGTTTTTGTATTCTCCCACTTCTCCCAACGCAAAAAAGTTACCGTTTTGATCGCACAGTCGCACGCGCGTATTCAGCGGGATTGAGCATCCTATTTTTTGAAGATAGATTTCACATCCGTTGCGGCAAAGCGTTTCAAAAAAAGGAGGAAGAGAGATTGCCGGATTGCTTTGAAACAGCTGTTCGATCGGGATCAACAAGGAAGTGAGTTCGTCTTGTGATAACATTTCCAATTCGGAGATCGTGTGTGCGAGCGTCAACGGGAATCCGCCGGTTTCCGTTCGCTCCAAGGCTGCCATGACACCGCCGCAACCCAACTTTGCGCCGATGTCTGCACACAGGGTTCGGATATAAGTCCCACCGGAACAATGGACATGTAAAATATATTCAGCGGGATTCTCTGTCGGAAAAGCGGAAAGTTCATACAATTCGATCGTTCTTGCCAGGCGTTCAACGGTTTCTCCGCGACGAGCCAGGTCCACCAACTTTTGTCCGCCGACTTTCAGTGCGCTGTACATGGGCGGAATTTGCGAAATCCGACCTCGAAAATCAGCAAGTACCGATTGCACCTGTTCATTGGATGGAATCGCATCGGAAACGGTCAGGACCGTTCCACTGACATCTTCGGAGTCGGTTGTTATGCCGAGGCGAAGCCGGGCACGGTATTTTTTGGAATCGGCTGACAGATACTCACATGCTTTGGCGGCACGTCCTATCAGGATAACTAAAACTCCGGTCGCCATCGGGTCCAATGTTCCCGTATGTCCTACGCGGCGCGTATGATAAAGACGGCGTATTTTATTTACAATATCATGCGAGGTGACTCCCTCATGTTTGTTGACAATCAATACCCCGGACAGTTCTTCCATGGTCATGTTACGGTTCTCCTTTGAGAATAAGCTCTTCCACGGAACGTTTCGGTACATAATGGATGCCGTTTGTGCGGTAGTAGGTTACAGAGCTGTCCGGCAACGCATCGATGATTTGAACGGTTTCTGCCGGACGACCGAGTGCCAGAACCAGTTGGGGCGTACATTCATCAGGGAGGTTCAGCAAACTTTGGATGTTTGTTCCGAAGGATCCCAACATGCATCCGCCGAATCCGCTTTCGCAAGCTGCCAAAAGGATTGTCTGCGCACAAATTCCGACATCTTTTTGGAAGGAAGCAGCGTTGGAAACAACGGTATCGTCGGAGCAAATAACGATATATGCCACAGGTGCATGTCCTGAAGGCGGCAATGTGATATTTTTCAGCTTTCCTGCCCAACGGGTATTTTTCAGAATCAGATCGCATTCCGTTTGCTTGGTGACAATTCGATATTTGAGCATTTGCAAGTTGACGGAGGAGGGACAGTAGCGTGTATGTGCGATCCAATCTGTCAGTTGCTCATCGGAAATCCGGATGCTCTCGTCAAAACTGCGATAACTGCGTGAAGCAAGTAATAATTCTTTGAATGTTATCATGGTTCCATCCTTTACGGTTCAAAACGTACCCACGCCGAATAGATGACTTGTCCGCGTTGCGTGAAGTTGCGTTCGTATTCGGTCATGATATTTTCTTCTGCTTTTTCGGACTGATGCAGATCACGTGTTTGCCACTCAACGGTCAATCCGCACAGGGCAAACTGCTCCAAACTAAAATCAAATAACCCCTCGTTATCTGTTTTTAGAAAAAGCATTCCGTTCGGAATGAGGATCCGACGATAGGTATCCAAAAACAGTTGGTGTGTCAAGCGACGTTTGGCATATCCTTTTTTCGGCCACGGATCACTAAAATTCAAGTACAGTCGTTCTACGCTGTGTTCCGGAAACCATTCGGTGACATGACCGGCATCACCGATCAAAAAACGCAGATTGTCTGGGCGGGTATCGGAGGCAAGCATGGCTTTTTCCAAAGCGAGACAGGCTACATCGGAAACCCGTTCCATCGCAATCCAATTATATTCCGGGTATTTTGCAGACATTCCGACTGCAAAATCACCTTTTCCGCAACCGATTTCCAGGCAGAGCGGACGTTGTGCTGAAAAAAACGTTTGCGGGTTTGGAATGGGGGAGGTCGGTGTCGGAATCAAAATATCGGTGCAGGCGGCAATTCGTTCGGCACCGTGCTTCTTTTTTCTCATTCTCATAGTTTGAAAATATCCTTTTGATTTTTTGTTCACTCTATTATAACAAATTTCGGTTGGAATTGCAACCGAAAAAGGAAAAATATTGATTTTTTTCAACAATCAATTGACAGATTTGATATTTTTTTGTATAATAAAGAAGACGACACCGGAAGAGCCGGAGCCGCCTTTCAAAAAAGCTCGATTATGTATTTTCTTCCAAATATTTTACAACGTCGCCGATGGTCGCAAATTTGTAGATATCTTCGTCAGCAAACTCAATATCAAACTTTTCCTCACAGATCATGACAAGATCTGCCAATTCAATGGAATTGATTCCGAGATCGTTTGCAAGATTGGATTCCATGGTGATTTCGTTGGCATCCAGTTGAAGCTCTTCCACCAAAATGCTTTTCAGGGTTTCAAACATGTGTATGTCCTCCGTATAAATTTTCTTTGATAGGGTATTGTAACCTAACTCCGATATATTATATAACAAAAAACGGATTTTGTCAAGCCTTTTTTGGAAAGCTGTTGTTTTTGTGATTGAAAGAACGATTTTCCGATCCCTTCAAATTCAAAAAAACGAACAATCGAGGAATGGAGGCGCAAATCATGCAGATCTTTCATAACCGACCTTTCGCACTTGCCTGTTGTTCCTTTGTTTTGACCGCTTTGGTGATTTTCTTATCGAATGCAGTGATTTGTTGGATTGTAATCGCCGTTTGCACAGTCGGTGCGATTTTGACTTATACTTTATATTTCCGTCATCGGATTCGAGCCATGCTTCTTGTCGGTATGTGCTTTTTATTGGCACTGTTGGCGGCAATTTCATCCGGATTCTATTTTTATGTGCGTCTTGCTTCTTACAGTGAATTAGTTGGAAACGAGTGTACAGTTGAAGGAACGATTTTGGAACGCACAAGCGATCAGGCGTTTGCATCTTCTTTCAAAGTGCATTTGGAGAAGTTGAATGGTGTTCCGTGCTGGGATGATGTTCGGATCAAATGTACCTATGCCTCGGCTTTGCAAGCGGGAGATCGATTTTCTATGACAGCCGAAGCAAGTGACTTTGAGGCCGGCGGTACCTATGAAGAACAGCTCTATGCCATTCCGGATGGTATTTTGGGGGTGTTTGTATGTACAACGCCCGACAATTGTACGATTTTTCCAGAAAAAAGCCGTTCTTGGCGCGTGTTGTTTCCTCAATGGAACCGAAACGTATCCGAACGCTTGACGGAGATTGTCGGCGGTGAGGAGGGAAATTTGGCGGTTGCATTGTTATTGGGCAATCGTGAGGCACTTTCCGAAGATAGTCGTTTGGCATTCAGTCGTTCCGGAGTTTCGCATTTGCTGGCTTTAAGCGGACTTCATGTTTCCATCTTAATGGGTGGATTGGAGTGGTTGTTGCGTAGGTTTGCTTGTCCCAAAAAAGTGAGAGCCGTTTTTATCATTGGGATCGCCTTCGGTTATTTGTTTTTGACAGGCGGTTCGCTGTCAACCGTTCGTGCAGTCCTGATGTTGAGTACGCTTCAATTCGGCTTTTTATTACGTGCCGAATACGATCCGTTGACTTCTTTATTCCTTTCTTTGACCGTGATCTTGATGATTACACCATGCGCGATTGCCGATACCGGGATGTGGATGTCTTTTATTGCGGCAGGAAGTATTGTGACTTTTCTCCCGCCTTTCTTGGACAAATTGCAAAATTGGATGCAAACGCATATCGTGCCTCTCCCGTTGCGACGGTTGCTTTCCTCGTTCTGTTCGGCTTTGTTTGTCGGTTGTATTGTCAACTTGGCAATGCTTGCCATACAGAGCTATGTATTTGGAAACGTTTCTCTTCTGTCCGTTTTGACTACGATGTTGCTATCCGTTCCGCTGACCTTGACTCTGATTTTTGCGATTGTTTCCTTGTTTCTGCCGATATTTGGACCGTGTTGCGCTTGTATGGCATGGCTGATGCTTCGGATTACCGAACGAATTTCAGCCATGGACGGTATTTTGCTTTCCGTAAAAGATCCGTTGTCACAAGGTTTTATTCTGTTGGTGACCGTCGTTCTTCTTTTGATTGCACTGCTGAAATTGAAGCATCCGCTGCGTTGGTGTGCGTTACCGTTGGCAGTAGTCCTTCTTTTCATACCTGTTTTGCAGGTGCGGGATGCTTTTGCCGAAAAAGAGTTGCGGATCGAATATGTTCTTGGAAGTGCCGGAGATATGCTCGTGTTTTCGCAGGCTGGAAAAACCGTTGCTGTGGATTTTTCGGATGGATCCGGCGCATATACAATGCTGGAAGCAATCGAACGGGCAAACGCCGTTCAACTGGATGATCTCATCCTAAGCCATTACCATCACAAAGATGCCTATTTGATCAGTCGATTATCGGCAAATATACGAATTCGTTGTTTGCATTTACCGGTTCCTTTGAATGATTGGGAAACGAGTGTATCCGAAAGGCTGTCGGAAGAAGCCGAGTTGCATGGGATAACGGTTCGGTTTGATTTGGAAGCGCTTGCCATTGATGCATTAAAAATTGATGTCGCCGAGCATAGTCTTTTTTCTTCGGATCGACATTGCGCACTTTTGTTTAGTGCCACGGCTTACGGAGAACGTGTCACTTACGTCAACTGTTCTTTACCGGATAGTCCGTTGCGGGAATGTGCTGAAGAATGGATTCTCAAAACCAATACATTGATCATCGGCGATACCGGTGCTTCCGTGCAATCGGATGCTCGATTTTCAAATCTTTCGAATTCCGTTCAAACTGTTTTGATTTCGTCCGAACGGTTCGATCTGTTACCTCAAGCTCTCCCGGCTGAAACTTCGGTCATAAAAGATTGTTCAAATTATTCTTATATCGTAAAAAGTCGTTCTTTGGTGTCAGAGGACGACTTTTTTTCATATGCTGTTATCGGTTCGGTTTTTTTCGGTTTTGAGAGAAGAGAGATAACTTTTTCTATGCTAACGGATATATCCCATGTTTCCTTTGCGATTTTGGGTGGGGACAGAAGACAGCTTGCGGTTGCCGAAACACTTGCAAGCTATGGTTGTTCGGTTCGCACATGGGGCGTTTTGAACGCCGATGGTTTTGATGCCGATGCTTGTGTATCGGAATGTTCGGATTGGATCCATGCGGTGATAGATGCGAATGCGGTTGTCCTGCCGTTGCCGGCAACTTTGGATGGAGTTCGGATCAATTGTCCGCGTTTTGACGGCGATGAAGGGCTTCGATTGGATATTCTTTTGAAACAACTGTCCGGAAAACTTTTGATCGGCGGAAAATTGTCGGAACAAATTCACAACCTTGCCGATGACAGCGGTGTTCTTTGCATGGATTATTTCGCTTCCGAGTTGCTGCAATTAAAAAATGCTTTGCCGAGTGCCGAGGGAGCGATCGAACTTGCAATGCGCGAGTTGCCGATTACCATTGACGGTATGCATGCCGTTGTTGTCGGATATGGACGAATCGGATCGTTGTTGGCGCAAAAATTGAATGCTTTGGGCGCAAACGTCAGTGTATTTGCCAGACGAACAGAGGTTTTGACACAAATCGAATTGGCACATCTTCATCCGATCAAATTGGAACGGCGGCACGATCATTCGTCACTTGCCCGTATTGAGAAGCGTGTACAGGCGATTTTCAATACGGTTCCGGAGGTGTTATTTACAAAAGAAGTTTTGCAAAATCTTCCGCACGGATGTATTGTGATCGATCTGGCTTCTTCTCCCGGCGGTGTGGATCGTTCCGCTGCCGAAAAGCTTGGAATCAAAACAATTTGGGCAACCGGTTTGCCGGGAAAATATGCACCGAAAACAGCCGGAATCATAATTGCCGAAACGATACGTTCGATGTTATCGGAATGCGGCTTCTTTTGAATTGAGAGAAAGACTTGAGGTGAATCGGATTTATGTTGGGATATGCGTTTTGCGGATCGTTTTGTACGCACATGCAAGCAATGAAGGAATTGCAGGGATTGATTCGGGAAGGATACGAAATTCAGCCGATCATGAGTGAAACGGTTTGGTCAACCGATACCCGTTTCGGAACTGCGGAGGCCCTGCGTCGGGATGTGGAGGCATTGTGCGGGAAAGCGATCATTCACACGATTTTGGATGCCGAACCGTTTGGTCCCAAAATACCGTTAGAAGGGTTGATCATTGCTCCTTGTACCGGAAATACGTTGGCGAAACTTGCAAACGGAATCACGGATACGTCGGTCTGTATGGCGGCAAAAGCGCATCTGCGGAGGGATCGTCCGTTGATTTTGGCACTTGCTTCCAATGATGCGTTGTCTTCAAATCTGAAAAATATCGCAACGTTGTTGTCGCGTAAATGTGTTTACTTTGTGCCGATGGATCAGGATGATCCGGAAAAAAAGCCTCACTCGTTGGTTGCAGATTTTTCATTGTTGCGTCCGACGTTACAGGCAGCGTTTGAAGGGAAGCAATTTCGGAAACTGTTTTTGTAAGCAGATGGGTCTGTCCGTAGTCTTTTGCAAGCGGGCAGACACTTTTTTGTAATGGAACATGCGGTATAGAATCACGGGTTTCCACATATCTTTGTAGAGGAATATTTGGCGGAGGTTGTTATGAAAAACAGGAAGGTCGTGGTTCAACCGACAACTTTTTTCTTCTTGCTGTGGATGATTGCCAGCGATCGTACAGGGATCGGAGTTTTGACGTTGACCGCTGCCGTGGTTCATGAGTGCGGACATTTATTGGCGGCGCGATTAATGAAAATTCCGTTACGGAATTTACGCATGGATTTATTGGGAGCGCGTTTGGATGTCACGGGGCGCGTGCTGTCTTACGGAGAGGAATGGTTACTTTGTGCGGCAGGTCCTGTAACCAGTTTGTTGTTTTCCGTATTCGGTGCGTTGTTTTGGAACCTCACGCGTTATGCATACCTGTTTTCCGGTGCCTCTCTGTTGTTGGGATTGTTCAATTTATTGCCGATTCGAAGTTTTGATGGCGGTAGAATGTTAGAAAGTACTTTATTGCGCTTTTATTCCGTGCAAACGGTTTATCGTACGATGCGTGGGTGCTCTTTTTTATTCTTGTTTTTCATTTGGATGATTGCAGTCTATTTTTTGTTGTTGGCAAACGACGGACTATCGCTTTTGTTCTTTTCCATGAGTTTGTTTTCGCGTTTTTTTGACGGCGAGGAAACTTTGTAAATCGGTGCCATTGTCTGTCGAAAAAGTTGTTCGATATTGAATTTTTTGTTGATTTTTTTACGGATATATGCTATAATGATAGCGGCTTGATGAACAACGGCGGGGGATTGCCGAAGGATGAGATCTATCGACAGAGACGTTGTGCGCGATCAAGAAAAGAAGCTTTCATTTTTTCGGAGAGGTGAGAAGAACGGGTATGAAATTGGAACTGGAGAAGCTTGAAAAAAGTTTTGGAGAGAAGCAGGTTCTGAAAGGGGTTTCGTTTTGTGCCGAAAGCGGACGTGCATTTGGACTGCTGGGACGGAACGGTGCCGGCAAAACGACAACGATCCGCATTTTAATGAATGTTTTTTCGCAAAACAGCGGAAATATTTTGATTGACGGTGCTCCGATTGATTATAAAACGGTACAATTCGGATATTTGCCGGAAGAACGGGGGTTATACCCGAAGAAAAAGATTATCGATCAATTGGTTTATTTTGCAGAGCTGAAGGGAATGAGAAGAGCTGACGCGGTTCGTGCGGTCGATGCCTGGTTGGTACGTCTCGGTATGGATGAGTATCGTAACAAACGGTTGAATACGCTTTCCAAAGGGAATCAGCAAAAAATCCAGTTGATTACGGCAGTTGCACACGATCCGCAGATCATTATTTTGGACGAACCTTTTTCCGGATTGGATCCCGTCAATGCCATGCTTTTGAAAGAAGTCGTCAAAGAAGAGATCGCAAAAGGGAAGATCGTTTTGTTTTCCAGTCATCAGATGAATTATATCGAAGAATTTTGTGACAGCATTGCCATTCTAAACGGAGGTACTGTTGTTTTAACGGGAGAATTAAATGAAATTAAGCGGACATATCCTCGCGAACGCTTGATTATTAGGAGTCAGCAAACAGAGCGGATTGTACAGGAGTTTGGTGATGTTTGCCAAAGACTTCAAGATGATACGATCTTGCTTCGACTGTCGGATGCAGGTCAAAAAGCGTCGGTTATGCAACGTTTGACCGCGGTGTATGATGTGGACGAGATCAAGGTTTTTGAACCGTCATTGAATGATATTTTCGTAGAATATACAAGTAAGGGGGTGTAACCGATGAAGCAATTCGGAAAAATTTTGAAATTTGAATTGAACAATTACCTGCACAACAAGGTGTTTGTCGGAATCACCGTCTTTTTGGTAGCCGTGATCGCCGTCGTCATGTTTTTTCCGCGGATTCTCGGATGGTTTGAAACGAACAACGATGATGGATCGGCAACAGATGAGTTGCCCGTCATGTTGGTGATTTCGGATGATGAGAGCAATCTTCCTTTGATCGAGGTAGCGTTTTCGGCAGCGTTTCCGAATTATAACGTTCGCATCTGTCACGATACGATCGAGCAGATGAAAACGCAAATCACGGATGCACAAGCAGAATGCGCGTTTGTTTTACACAGCTTGATTTCTTATACCTATTATGTCGATACGCTTTCCATGTATGATATGAATGCAACGATTGCCAATGAAGTCTTGCAGGAACTCTACAGGACGGTGGCAATGATGGAAAGTGGTCTTTCCCCGGAGGAAGCGCAACAGATTATGGCGACGCAGGTGACTTATACGACCGAAAATTTGGGCGTTGACCAAATGCAAAACTTTTTCTACACGTATATTATGATTTTTGCACTTTATATGGTTATTTTGCTTTACGGACAAATGGTCGCAACCAATGTTGCAACGGAAAAAAGTTCGCGCGCCATGGAGCTATTGATTACCAGTGCCGATCCCATCAGCATGATGTTCGGAAAAGTAATCGCTTCTTGCACGGCAGGATTACTTCAGTTGATTGCCGTATTCGGCTCTGCGATTTTCTGCTTTCGACTCAATGCGTCGTATTGGGGAGGGAACGAAATCGTGGAATCCATCTTTAATATGCCCCCCATGTTGCTTGCGTATATGCTGATTTTCTTTATCCTCGGTTTTTTGATCTACGCATTTTTGTTTGGTGCGATCGGATCGACCGCTTCCAAGTTGGAAGACATCAACACATCGGTCATGCCTGTGACGTTTCTGTTTGTGTTCGGTTTCCTTGTTGTGATGATCTCCATGTCTTCCGGTGATGTTGACAGCCTCTTAATGCGAGTGTGTTCTTATATTCCGTTTACCTCACCGATGGCAATGTTTACAAGAATTGCCATGACTACGGTGCCGTTTTATGAAATTTTGCTTTCCGTTCTGTTATTGCTGGTGTCCGTATTCGGTATCGGTGTGATTTCGGCAAAAATTTATCGTGTCGGAGTTTTGCTTTACGGAACACCGCCGAAGATCGGGGCAATTTTGAAAGCGATTCGAAAGCGTTGAGTTTGGTTTTCAAATCGTGAGATTCGGATGAATGTCTCCCGTCAGTTTTTGGCGGGAGATATTTTGTGTTCGAGCGTGAGCAATCGGACGGATTTTTTAGGAAAGAAATGCTTTTTTAAGCTTTTTGTATGATAAGTTCGTTTTTTGACGATAGAAATGCGATTTTTTGCGAATGATGAAGATTTTTGAAATATTTTGAATTATTTTCAAAAAACTATTGCATTTTTGTCAAGTATCTGTTACAATATACGTTGTGATTTATGGTCAGAGTGCCGGAGAGGCGTTTTTTTCAAAACTTCAGCCGTTTGAAGATTTCGAGCCGGCAGCGGGCGATCCTGCCCGTTTTGTTCCATGAATATTTTTTTATTTTTTATCTTAAAGGAGTATTTATGCGGAATGAACGAAAATGTACTAATCCGGCTGAACGGTATTTCAAAGGCGTTTGACGGCGAAACCGTTCTCGACCACATCAATTTGGAAATTCATGACAAAGAATTTATGACACTTTTGGGACCGTCCGGTTGCGGAAAGACGACTACACTGCGAATCATCGGCGGATTTGAAACACCGGATACAGGGGATGTTTTTTTTGACGGAAAACGATTGAACGATATTCCGCCGTATAAAAGACAGGTTAACACCGTGTTCCAAAGGTATGCTTTATTTCCTCATTTGAATGTGTTTGATAACATTGCTTTCGGTCTGCGGATTCAAAAGCATTCGGCGGAAGAGATTCGAACCAAAGTGAAGGATATGCTTGCTTTGGTCAATCTGAAAGGATTTGAACGCCGCAAAGTCAGTACACTGTCCGGAGGACAGCAACAGCGTGTTGCCATTGCGCGTGCGCTGATCAATCAACCAAAAGTTTTGCTTTTGGACGAGCCGCTGGCTGCCTTGGATCTCAAGTTGCGCAAGGATATGCAGAATGAATTGAAAAATATTCAACATCAAACAGGGATTACCTTTATTTATGTAACGCACGATCAAGAAGAAGCACTCTCCATGTCCGATACCGTGGTTGTGATGGCACATGGACAAATCCAGCAGATTGGAACACCGACGGATATTTATAATGAACCCGTGAATGCTTTTGTTGCCGATTTTATCGGCGAATCCAATATCGTGGATGGTGTGATGTTGGAAGATTATCGCGTGAAACTTGCCGGTCACATCTTTCAGTGTGTGGATAAAGGGTTTGCCAAAAACGAGCCGGTGGATGTTGTGATTCGTCCGGAGGATGTAGATGTGGTGCATCCGGAAAAAGGGATGTTGTGCGGTCTGGTGACCGGAGTCACTTTTAAGGGCGTCCATTATGAGATCATTGTGGATGTCAAAGGATTCAAATGGATGATCCAAACGACGGATTTTGTTGCAGAAGGGGAAACCATCGGTCTTTCCATTGATCCGGACGCTTTCCATATTATGAAAAAATCCGAATTTTCCGGAATGTTCGGAGATTATTCTTCCTTTAGTGATGAATTGGATAAATTATCCGATGTAACGGAGGAGTTGGAAGAAGAATGAAAAAGCGGTCTTTGTTTGAGCGGATCGCAGCCGCTCCGTATGTTTTGTGGTCTGCGATGTTTATTATCGGTCCGTTGCTGTTTGTCATCTTTTTCGCTTTTACCAATGCGGAAGGCAACTTTACTTTGGATAACATTTTTTCGTTGCGTGCATATTCCCATACATTCGGTATATCGCTTGGGTTTTCTTTAATTGCGACTGCCATTTGCCTTTTAATCGGGTATCCGTTGGCTTATTGTATGTCTCGGATGTCCGAACGCGCGCGAAGCATCTTAACGATTCTTTTGATGTTGCCCATGTGGATCAGTCTTTTGATTCGCACCTATTCGTTAATGGCTTTGTTGGATAACGGAGGATTGATCAACGGATTGCTGGAATACCTGGGGTTACCCAAAGTTACGTTTATCGGTACAGAAGGTGCGGTTATTTTGGGAATGATCTATGACTTCCTGCCGTATATGGTTCTTCCGATCTATACTTCCATGACCAAATTGGATCGCAGGTATTTGGAAGCGGCTTCCGATCTCGGATGTAACAGTATGCAAACGCTGTTCAAGGTCATTTTGCCGCTGACAATGCCCGGTGTGATCTCGGGTGTGACCATGGTGTTTGTGCCTTCCATCAGTACATTTTATATTTCACAAAAGTTGGGCGGCGGTGTTTTTGATTTGCTCGGTGATACCATCGAACGTCAATTTCAACTTGCCGAGACCTATTACATCGGTGCGGCAATTTCTTTGGTCATGATGGTGTTGATTTTGCTCTCTCTGGCGATTATGAATAAATTCTCGGATGGAGAGGAGGAAATCATTGTATGAAATTTTTATCCAAATTTTATATTGCGATCATCTTTTTGATTTTGTATGCTCCGATCCTGGTCGTTATTTTATTTTCCTTTAACGAATCCGGAAATTTGAGTGAATTTACGGGCTTCTCTTTGTATTGGTATGAGGAACTGTTCCGAAACGATGAGGCTCTGACTGCTCTGAAAAACTCTTTAGTGCTTGCCGTGCTGTCTGCTTTGTTGGCAACCGTGATCGGAACGCTTGCCGCATTCAGCATTTCCAGAGCCAAAAATAAATATTACAAAAAAACGATGGAAACCATCTCCAATATTCCGATGATGAATCCGGATATTGTGACCGGTGTTTCCATGATGCTCTTGTTTGTCGGAGTGGCACAGATTCTACATACGAACAATTCTCTTGGATTTTGGACGATGTTGATTGCACATACCACATTTAATCTTCCTTATGTGATTCTCTCTGTCCTTCCGCGGTTTCGTCAGATGGACAAAAGCTTGACCGAAGCCGCACTGGATCTTGGATGTACCCCCGTGCAAACATTTTTTCGTGTGGAACTGCCGTATGTTATGCCGGGAATCGTTTCCGGAATGATGATGAGCTTTACGCTTTCTCTGGATGATTTTGTCATCAGTCACTTTGTCAGCTCTCCCGATTTTAAGACGCTTCCGCTTTATATCTATACGCAGACCGCACACGAAGTCAAATTTAGTATGTATGCGTTGTGTGCCATTTTGATCTTTGTCATTCTGTTGCTTTTAATCGCCGTCAATGTGGCAGGGTCCATGGGGGAACATCGCGCAAGAAAAAAAGCAAACAGTTCGATGATGGGAGGAAAGTGAATTGAAAAAAATTTGTCTATGGATCATTTCGTTGGCACTGTTGCTATTTGGCGTGTGTTTGCTTTCTGCCTGTGAAACGGATGCGGGCAACAGCAAGATTGAAACGCTTTATGTTTACAATTGGGGAGAATACATTTCGGACGGATCGGACGGAACCGTGGACGTCAATAAAGAATTTGAAAAATATTGTCGAGAAGTTTTGAAGCGAAATGTGAAGGTCAATTATTCCACTTTTTCCAGTACGGAAAGTATGTATGCCAAGATCAAAAGCGGTGCTACCTCGTATGATGTGATTATTCCGTCCGATTATACGATCGAGCGGATGGTGGAGGAGGATTTGTTGCGACCTTTGGATCTTTCCAAAATTCCGAATTATCGGTATATTGATGAGGCATTCAAAGGGGATAACGTCTACTATGAAGGGGATTCCGATGAAGTTTATTCCGTTCCGTATTTTTACGGTATGATCGGAGTGATTTATAATACCTCCATGGTAGAAGAAAACGATCCGCAGATCGGCAGTTGGGATTTGATGTGGGACAAACAATATAAAGGAAACATTTTGCAATTCAATAACAGCCGTGATGCCTTTGGAACCGCTTTATATAAATTGGGATATGATGTCAATGACTATTGTGAGGAAACTTGGCGGGAAGCTTTGGATGAACTTTTGAAACAAAAAGAAATTGTTCAAGGGTATGTTATGGATGAAATCTTTAACAAAATGCAGAGCGGATCCGCTGCCATTGCCGCATATTATGCGGGCGACTATCTTTCCATGTATGAAGAAAACGACGATTTGGCTTTTTTCTATCCGAAGGAAGGAACCAATATCTATGTGGATGCTATGTGTATTCCGAAGTCTTCACAGAATTACGAATTGGCGATGGAATATATCAATTTTATGTGTGAAAAAGATATTGCCGTTGCCAATGCGCTCTATACGTACTATGCCTCTCCTTTGACGACCGTTGTCAATGATCCGTACTATCAAGAAGCAATTGCCGAAGTCCACGAGGATGCAATGGATATTCTGTACGGTGAGGCTTCCAAAAGTGTTCCTTCATCTGCGTATTTGAATCTTTCTCCGGAAGGGATCAACGGATTGAATATTCTGTGGGAAGAATTGAAAGCAAAAAGCAGCATCGGAACGGGAATTTATATCGGTTGCGGAGAGATTCTCGGAACGATCGTTGTACTTGCCGTACTTCAAGTTATCAAAAAAAGACGTTGGGCAAAATTATATGATTAAAAAAGCAGGATAAAGAATCCGATATGCACTTCTACCATGATTGCGTTTGCATGTGGTAGAAGTGCATTTTTTCTGTTATAGAAATTCAAAAAAAGGCAATCGCCGTTGGCGGCGATTGCCTAAAAGAGGGTTTTAAGAATTTTAACAAAGATTCAGATATTGCAAGACTGCTTTTTCCATATCCGTGCGTTTGATGACCGTATCAAAGCGGATGTCACGAGTTGCAAGTCCGTCGAGCGGATACGGGATCGCGGTACCTGTTTCCGTGGCAAGCAAGTCCAATGCCGCAAGATCGTTCTCCGGTTCTTTTCCCGTTACGGAACGGTAAACGTTGTTTGCGAATTTATACGGACTGGCGGTGGAATCAATGACCATCGGACGAGTATCTCCGGTTTCGTCGGTATATTGTTTTGCCGCACTGATTGCAACGGCAGTGTGTGTGTCGGCAAGATACCCGTACTTGGAATAAATACGATGAATGGTCTTTGCGGTTTCTTCCTCGTCTGCAAAATATCCGTAAAAATTATCGGTAATGGTTTTCATAACATCAGCATCCACAGTATAGCGACCGCTCTTTTGCAAGGATTCCATGTAAGCGGCGGTTCGCCGGCTTCCCGCTGTAAAGTAAAGCAAACGTTCCAGATTACTGGAGATCAGAATGTCCATGGAAGGCGACATGGTAAGATAAAATTGACGATTGCGATCGTAGGTTCCGGTCCGTAAAAAATCGGTCAAAATATTATTGGAATTGGAGGCGCAAATCAAATGATCAATGGGGAGTCCCATCAATTTTGCAAGGTAGGCGGCAAAAATATTGCCGAAATTTCCGGTTGGAACACATACATTAAAGCTGTCTCCTGGTTTACATTTTCCGCTATTCAAGAGATCGCAGTAGGCAGATACATAATAGACGATCTGCGGTGCCAAGCGTCCCCAGTTGATGGAATTTGCAGAAGAAAAGAAGTAGCCGTTTTGATCCAGCAATTGTGCCAGCTCTCGATTACCGAACAGTTTTTTGACGCCTGTTTGCGCATCGTCAAAATTTCCTTGAATGGCACAGACGTTGACATTGGATCCGGTTTGCGTTGCCATTTGTAATTTTTGCACTCGACTGACTCCGTGTTCCGGATAGAAAACCATGATCTTGATGCGGTCGATGTCTTTATAGCCTTCCAAAGCGGCTTTTCCGGTATCGCCGGAGGTTGCAACCAAAATGACAGCCGTTCGTTTTTCACCTGTTTTGATCAATGCGCGTGACAGTAACCGCGGCATGATCTGCAGTGCCATGTCTTTGAAAGCCGCAGTCGGACCGTGCCACAGTTCCAGAATTTCAAATTGGTCGTGCAGGGAAACCAACGGTGCCGCACCGCCGATAAAGCGGGATTCATCATAGGCTGCCGAGCAGTCTTCCAACAATTCATCGTAAGAATAATCGGTCAAAAATTTTGAAAGAATTTTTGCGGCGCGCACCGGATAACTTTCGGTGCAAAGGAGAGAGAGCTCTTCCTGAGACAAGTGCGGGATTGTGTCCGGGACGAACAGTCCGCCGTCTTGCGCCAATCCTTGTTTAATGATTTGTGCCGAGGTTGCGGTTGCAGAATCCGAACTTCTTGTACTTTTGTAAAACATGATGCTTTTGATTCCTTCCATGGGTATTTTATCAGTATTTGAGCAAATGTTAAAAACGGATATATTTTGTTGCAAAGCGGTAGGCATTTTCAAAGAAAATTGCACGGACTTGTTGCTCGGTATAATTTTGTTTGAGCAATTCTTCCGCCAAGTTTGGTAGCATGGAAATGTTGCAACAATCCTGGGGCAACGGCGCACCGTCCATATCACAACCGAGGCACAGAGCATTGGTTGCGCCTCGTTCCAAAAAGGCTTCAATGTGACAAAGAATGTCTTTGAATGTGGCTGAAGTGCCGGATGATAAAAAATGTGTACAAAGATTCAATCCGATGATACCGTCCGAGGACAAGATCCTTTGAATTTGGATATCACTCAAATTTCGAGGAGAAGGGCAGACGGAGGCTACATTTGAGTGAGAAGCAATGATCGGACGTTGTAGATCTGTTGCAATGGCAAACAGTTCTTCAGCCGATTGTTCGGAGGCGTGAGAAATGTCAGGGATCATCCCCAGTTTAACAGCCTGTATCACGGCGCGTCTTCCGAATTCGGTTAATCCGTCATGGGTATCGTATGCACCGCCGATGCAGGAATGACCTCTCCACAAGGGGGTAAAAATCCGAATGCCGATGCCATGCAGTTGTTGCAGGCGATCGAGTTGCCCGTTGAGGATGCGTGCATCTTCCAAAGAAAGTAAAAGCAACGATATTGTCGGTGGTGCGTTCCATGAATTGGGCGGACACAGGAGGGCATGACGCTCCACAACGGAAGCATCTGTCTGCAAATGATGAAACATGTTCAAAACATATTGCCAACCTTCCTCATCCGTCAAGCTCGGCGGACACCAAAGTGCCATCACTTGGATATATCTTTGAAAGTTTTTTGCTTGTTGTAATGAAACGGCAAGCGTATTTGCCTTCAATTCGCACGGCATGGCGTAAAGTTCATACGCGGTATCACAATGTAGGTCAAACACAGACCAGTCCATAAATAATCTCCTCAATATGCGGCTTTGATATGATGGATTTTTACGACTTTCGGTTTGGAGTTCTCTCGATCTTTGAGTAACCAAATTTCTATAACGTCCATACGCGGTTGCTTGTTTGTCGGATGTTCGGATAAATATTTACGTGCCGCCGCACGAGTCAATCGTTGCTTTTCCGCATTGACCGCATGTCTTGGAGGCGGTGCTTGTTGGAAAGTTTCGGATGTATAAGTCCTTGTTTTTACTTCGGCAAATACAATGTCTCGCCAAGTGGAGGCAATAATATCCAATTCCCAATGTCCGACTCGCCAATTCCTTTCCTTTACAGTATATCCGTGAAACCGCAAATAGCGCACTGCGATTTTTTCGCCGAGCGAACCGATTTTTTGATTGTGATTAAGGTGTTTCATTTTTTTTCTTGATCCAAAAAGCGAATGAAACGTTTGCGATGAATGGGAGACGGACCGTACATTCGTAACGCATCCATGTGTTGCTTGGTGCCATAACCTTTGTGTTTGGCAATTCCGTATTGCGGATAAGCTCGATCCAGTTCGATGCATTCACGATCCCGTGCGACTTTTGCCAAAATGGATGCCGCAGCAATGCTGGGGGAGATGGCATCGCCTCCGATCACTGCTTGCGCGGGAATGGAAAAGTCGCGTGCGATGTTTCCGTCAATCAAAGCATAGTCTGCGTGGATGCAAAGTCCGTCAATAGCACGGCGCATGGCAAGCAGATCGGCTTCCAAAATATTGAGAGCGTCGATCTCTTCTACTGTGGCGGAGGCAATCGAATAAGCCAAAGCATGCTCGCAAATTTCATCAAATAATCGTTCTCGTTTTTTCGGAGATAACTTTTTGGAATCGTTTAATCCTTCGAGCATGCAATCATGGGGCAGAATACATGCCGCAGCGAACACCGGTCCGCACAGGGGACCTCGCCCGGCTTCGTCCACGCCGCATACAAATTGAAAGCCGCGATCATTCAACTCCTTTTCCAAATGATCATCAAGCATGGAGTTCCTCCTTGGAGTAGCGATCCAATGTAATTCGTCCGATTTTTGCTGCACGAAATTCATCCAATAAAACGGAGGCAGTTCGTTCTGTATTGATTTCGCCACCGGTGACAAAAAATCCGCGCTTTTTTCCGATGGTCAAAAAAAGTTCATAGTCGGAAAGTGCTTCGTATTGTGTCATATCACCCAATTTATATCGTTCGGAGAGCATGGACGGGTAGAGCAATCGCAATCGTTTGCAAAGCATGATTGCCAAAGCTTCCGTATCCAATACACCGTCGCGGATCGCGCCTGTCAATGCAAGATTTTCACCGACTCGTTTTTCTTCAAATTTCGGCCATAGGATTCCGGGCATATCCAACAAATCGACACCGATTTTTGTAGATACCCATTGTTTGTCAAGGGTGACACCGGGGCGGTTTTCCACTTTGGCTTTCTTTGCACCGCAAATGCGATTGATGAGGGATGATTTTCCGACGTTCGGAATTCCGAGAACCATGGCGCGGATGCGTCTGCCCGACATTCCTTTTTCTTCGTATCGTCGCAGTTTGTCGGCAAGAATTGCTTTGATCTCTCCCTCCATCTTATTCAGCCCTTCACCGGTCACACAATCCGTCAACAAACAATGCGTCAGATCTGTTGTATAGCATTCCGTCCATCGTTTGTTTTGTCTTGGATCAGCCAAAGAGGATTTGTTCAATAACAACAGCGTCGGTTTTCCTTCCGTCAAACGGGTGATTTCCGGATTTCTGGACGAGTAGGGAATCCGCGCGTCTAAAATCTCAATAATGATGTCTGCATGTTTCAAGTTTTCCGAAATCATACGGCGTGTTTTTGCCATATGACCGGGGAACCATTGTATCGTTTCGGATGGCATTTCAGATTGTTCCTTTTCTTAATTTATCATGAAAAAACGGTAAACGGAGATAACCGCAGGATGACTTTACCGAGAACACATCGCTCATCCACGAATGCAATATCGGAATTTCGACTGTCTTTTGACCAGTTTCGATTATCGCCCAATACAAACAACGTGTGTTCGGGGACTGTCAAGGATAGGATTCGTGTTTCCGGATCGTAATGATGGTCGGTATGATCCGGATAATAGACTCCGGTTTCCGTATTGAAATAATCCTTGAGAACGGCATGTGAATCTTCATACAAAATACCGTCAACATGAATTTCACCGTTATTAAAGTTGATCTGCAGTGTCTGTCCGCCGGTTGCGATGACTCGTTTGACCAACGTTTTTTCCAAGTTTTTTTCGGAATCTTCCACGGTTAAATGGAAAACGATGATGTCGTCCTGCCGCGGAACGTAGCCGATGCTGCTGACCAACAGATTTTCACCTTCATAAAGCGTGTTTTCCATCGAGGAACCGTCTACTCGGCATAGCCGCACGGCAAAAGTAAACAGGATAAATACGGCAAATAACGACCACGCAAACATTTCCAAGGCATCAAACAGGAAAGACGCGGCAGAATTTTTTGGCTCCTCGTGATTGATCGGCTGATCGGTTGAAATCGGTTCTTCGTTCATTTTGCAACCTCCATTATCGTTGTTTGATCAGGAGAGGCATCAAATCATATCCGTTTGCAATGATATGCTTTTTTTCAGCTGCCGTTTCCTCGCAAAAAATATCAACGCCGTCAAGCTTAACCTCAGAATCGTAGATCAAAAACGGAACCGGCAAACTTGTATGAGTACGCAACCGAACCGGTGTCGGGTGATCCGGAAGAATTAGGATGCGAAACGGTTCTCCGCAGGTTTGCAAATAGTGGTACACGGGAGATAAAATTTTTTGATCGATTTGTTCAATGGCAAGAACTTTATTTTCGGCTTCGGCACGGTGACCGCATTCGTCCGGTGCTTCCACATGAACATAAACATAATCGTATCCGTTTTCAAATGCATGTATTGCGGCAGTCGCTTTTCCATGGTAATTCGTATTCAAGTTTCCCGTTGCACCGGCAACATCAACGGAAGTCATTCCGGCACAAATCGCAATTCCTTTGATTAGATCGACTGCCGAGATCATGGCGGCTTTTACGCCCCATTTTTTTTGAAAGTTCGGAAGCATCGGCTTTTTTCCGGGACTCCACAGCCATGCGGAATTTGCCGGCTTTAATCCGCGTGCCCGTCTGGCTTCATTGATCGGATGATGGTTGAGCAAGGAATAGCTTTGCTTCATCAAGTCGTAAAAATCGGCGCCGCCGTTTTCGGCTTTCGGTAAATAGTCACCGATTCTTTGTCCGAGAATATCGTGCGGACGCATAAAGGGATAATGGTCATTCCCGTTTTTCCAAATCAAACAGTGCCGGTAACTGATACCGGTGTGAAATGTTCGTGTCGGTGTTCCGAGATGCTTTTGCAGTGTTTGAATCAGTGCGTCGGCTTCTTCCGTTGTAATTTCATCTGCACTGTGGTCGAGAATGCGTTTGTCGTCATAATCTTCTTCTTCCGATAACGTTACGAGATTGCAACGGTATGCGGTTTCATCCGGTTGCATTTCCAAACCCATACTGACTGCTTCCAACGGTGCACGTCCTTTGGAATAAATGGTTGGATCAAAGGATAGGATTGCCATGTTGGCTGTGTCGCTTTCCGGTACCATGCCGGTAGGAACATTGGAAACGGTTCCGACAAATGCTTTTTTGGCAAGTGTGTCCATCATCGGCTTTTTTGCCGCTTGCATCGGTGTGCGGTTTTCGAGAAGCTCGATTTTTTCGTCTGCCATACCATCGGGAATCAAAACAAAATATTTCATATCATAGTTTGCATCCTTTTCAATGAATATACATCATTATTATAGCATAAAAGAGAGAAAAGTACAAGAGCGTTTGCATATATTTTTTGAATTTTAACCGCTTTTTTCGGAAAAGATTGATAAAGAGGGTTGACAAAAAGCAAAAATATGTTACAATATAGAAGAATTGATTCGGGAAGGAGAATAAAAATTGACACCGCAACAACAAGAATACGAGGCTCTTTCGGCGCATAATCAAAAAATGAAAAAACGATTTTTGGTCATTCTATTCGTTGCATTGGGCGTTTTGGTTTTGTTGATTGCCGTTACGGTGGTTCTCAAAATGATCTTTCCGGAAACTGCTCTGGGGACTGACTTGGAGATCGTATTTTCCGATCCTTATGAAGGGGATATTTTTCAATATGAAGCTTATCTTGCAACCGATCGAAAGATCTATTATCATGACGGGATGATCATCCGTTCGGTAGAAGAGGATCGGTTAGAAGAGTTTGACACTTGTGTTTTATTTTTATGTGAGTTTGTCAAAACGATGGAGTCCGGCGATGTTGCGGCATATAATTCCAGCTTTACCGTTGATCCGCAACAAGCGGAATTTTCACAGCAAATGATTTATGAAACGGTGATCTTCTATCAGCAAAGTGCCAAGCAGAGCAACGGGGATGTTTTGTACACTTATACATTGGAATATAAACTGTTGCGCAATGACGGTAGTCTTCGCCGAGATGTCGGCAGTCGCTCGGTGCGTCCGCTGTTTGTTACGCTTCGGTTGCATGCGGATGGTTCCGTAACCATTGACCAACTGTATTCCGACTATCAGGTTTTTCACAAAGCAGGATGAATTTTTTTTCGGAGATGAAAGTCGTATGAACGCAAGAGCCTATTTTTTACGGTTGGATGTTTTTCGGACTGCCAGCAGAGTCCTTTTTGTATTTTTTATTTTCGTTGCATACGGGCTGCATTCGGCTTCTCTCGGAGTTACCGGATTGGTAACGATTACGATGGCGTTGATCGTTTTCGGAATCGGTTCGTTTTTGCGGGTTCCGCAAGCAAGTGAGATCACGGAATTGATTTCAAAGGAACGATGTGCTTTGGAAGCCGAGATTCTGAAGGAAAATAAGAATTTTCGAGATTGTTCGCCTGTCTCCGTTCATGCTTACGGGACTGCACGAAAACGCTTTGCCCGTACCGTGAACGGAAGATTGGTCTATCCGATTTGTTTGAATATGATGTTCTTAAAGCATGGACGCGGTGGAATCTTGAAGACCGGTGAGTTGTCTTTATGGAAAAAGAAACCGACCGAAAAGAAAACATATCATTTTACGGAGTTGTCGATTCACGTGATTCGATTAGACGGAGATGCTGACATTCTATCGGTAACATTCTTTGATGGTGATGAGGAAAAGTTATCTTTTTTTGTACGCGATGACCACTATTGGAAAAGTTTTGTTTCTTACACCGCCGATGCGATACCGTTGAAAGAAAACACATGATAAACAGAATTTTTTATTTGTTTTTTTCTTTGTGAGAATTTGTCGTTTTACCGATATTTACACCGTTTTTTTCAAACAAACTTGTAACACACTGTAAAGGAACCGCTACAGAAACGGAGGTTACAAGATGAAAAAAACGGTGATTTTTTTGTTGATTTGTTCACTTCTTTGCGCCGGCTTGTTGGTTCCTTGCCAAGCAGAAGGGGAGTCGTATCATTGGTATTGCGTACACGCAAAGGATCATGTTCAACCGAGTGTCGGTCAAGAGCTTGCCTTTGTAGAGGAGTTGAACGGATACTATATCGATCGCCGACATGCAGACTCGCAAAGTACCGAAAAGGTTGTTTATTTGACTTTTGATGCCGGATACGAGAATGGAAATGTTGCAAAAATTTTGGATATTTTAAGAGAAGAGTCTGTTCCGGCGGCGTTTTTTGTTCTCGGTCATTTGATTACCGATCATACGGAATTGGTAAAACGGATGGCAGCCGAAGGGCATACGGTGTGCAATCATTCGGTGCGTCATAAAGATATGTCGGCATGGAGTGATGAAGCGCTTTTGAAAGAATTGAAGGAATTGGAAACATTATATCAGGAGAACACAGGAGGAACCCTTGCCAAGTATTACCGCCCGCCGGAGGGATGTTTTAGCCGCCGAAATTTGATTTGTGCAAAGGAAAACGGATACCGAACCGTTTTTTGGAGCTTTGCGTATCCGGATTGGGACAATCAAAAACAAATGACACCGGAGCAGGCGAAGAATATTATTTTGGAGAACATTCACAACGGAGAAGTTATGCTCCTGCATCCGACATCGGCGACAAACGTAGCAATCTTGCAGGATGTGATTACGGTATTAAAGGCACAGGGCTACCGCTTTGGAACGTTGGATGAATTGACGGAAAGCCATGAATAAAAAATGGATTGTTGCCATTCGTCGACTTTTGACGATGTTGCTCAGTCTTTTCCTGTGTTTACGGTCGGTATCTTTTTCCGCCAATGCGCAGGTACAGGTGTATCGTTCGGCACCGGAATCAGAGGATCATATGCGGATTGCTTTGACTTTTGACGACGGACCGCATCCGCGTTTGACACCGCAAATCTTAAAGATTTTGCAAAAATATCATGTTCATGCTACGTTCTTTATGGTTGGGCAAAATGTGATCAATTATCCGAATACAGCCCGTGCCGTTTTGGATGGCGGTCATGAAGTCGGGAATCATACGTTTTCACATGGTCATATGAAAAATTTGGATGAGGAAAGTTTGAGCGATGAACTTGGAAAATGTGAGGATGTGTTGGAAGAACTTTGTGAATATCGCCCGCATCTTTTTCGTCCGCCGGAGGGGACCGTGACACAGTATGTACGGCATTGCAGTGAGGTTGGAGATTACTCTTTGGTTTTATGGAGTTTGGACACGAGGGATTGGGAAAATAAAAGTACCGATACCATCGTGCAAACCGTGTTGGATTCCATCCGTCCCGGTGATATTATTTTAATGCACGATTATATCGGTACAGGAAGCA
This sequence comes from uncultured Ruminococcus sp., assembly GCA_964624685.1. Classification (GTDB taxonomy): domain Bacteria; phylum Bacillota; class Clostridia; order Oscillospirales; family CAG-272; genus UMGS1865. The sequence goes on from CAZUYA010000004.1 coordinate 27,447, forward strand.
AAACGCCGGAGGCTTTGGAAATTCTGTTACCTGAATTGTTGCAACGCGGCTATGAACCTGTCACGGTCAGCCGATTGTTGGGTTTGGCTTAAATCGGTATCAAAGAGATAGAATCCTGTCTGCGATGGCTTGTGCATCGGATACTTGATGTGTTACAAGGATCGCAGACGCCCGCCTCTTTTTTAAGTGAAGACGAATGGACTCGGCAAGAGTTTGACGCAAATTTTGGTCGAGCGCGGCAAATGGTTCGTCCAAAAGAAACAAATCTCCGTCATATGCCAATGCCCGTGCCAAAGAGACTCGGCTTTTCATCCCACCGGATAACTCATGCGGAAAAAGGAAGGCGTGTTCTTCCAATCCGACTGTTTTCAGGATCTCGGCACTGTAGGATTCGGTTGCTTGTCGGTTGTGCAATACAACTTCCACGTTTTGTCGAACATTCATCCACGGAAACAGGCGTGGCTCTTGGAAGACGTAAGAAATTTGACGATGTGAGGAAATGATAAATCCGGAGGAAGGTTTTTGCAGACCGGCGGCAAGGGAGAGCAAGGTCGTTTTTCCGCAACCGGACGATCCCATGACTGCCAACAACTCCCCGTCCGACAGCTCAAAAGAAAAATGATCAAAAACCGGATTTCCATTTGGGTAGGAAAACGATACATTGCGAAATTCCAACATGATTACAGTGGCTCCTTTCGTTCTGGTGATGTTCCGAGACGTTGCAGCAGTGCGGCAAACAAGTATTCAATGGCAAGACTCAAAAGAATCACGGTCAATGTCCATGCAAACATATCCGTTGTCAGAATGTAAAGTTTGGCATCTCCGATCATGGTGCCGATTGTGTTGGGAGGCATTGCAATGATTTCAGCGGCAATGCCGGCTTTCCATGCCAACCCCAATGAAGTTCGGCAAGCCGAAATAAAGTAGGGTTTGACGGAAGGCAGAGTTAAAATTTGCAACCGTTTGAAGGGAGGAATACGGTAGATTTCTGCCACTTCCAGCAATTGTCGATCAATATTTTGCAGTCCTTCGTCCAAATTTGTCCACACAACTGGGAAAACAATTAGGAATGTGATGAAAGAAGGAACACGCGCCGATCCGAGAAAGATCAACGTCAAAATGATGATCGATGCAACGGGTGTTGCCTTGATGACTGCCATCAGGGGAAGCAGTAATTCACGTAAAAAAGATAGTTTGTGTGTGAAGACGGCAAGGAGCGAGGCGGCAAGGAGGGCAGTCAGAATCCCGATCAAAACGTTCCAAAGGGAGTTTGCCGTAATGCGATAAAATTCGGCTGTTTGCAAAAGCTGCCACCACCGTTCAAAGACGGCACCCGGGGAAGGGAATAATAAAGGCTTTTCAAACTTCCAAGATGCAATTTCCCAAACCAAAATCCAAAATGCCGCGATCAAAAGAACGCGGCAAATTTTTTTTGAAATTTGTTTCATTTTTGTGCGTTTGCGGCGTTGATGGCAATTGTGACCATCGGTTCCGGAAGGACGGCATACTCGACAGCACCTGCTGCAACGGCATCTTTCAATGCTGCCGGTTGTGCATAGGATGTGGAATCAATGAAAATATCTTTCCCGACTTCCAGTCCGTTTTGACGGCACAGATATGTGAAAATAAAGGTCGGATTTTGTGCCGGAACATAGATCGTTTTTCCTTTCAGAGAAGCAAATGAAGTTACGGAGTTGTTTTGACGTGTGAGCAGGTAGAGGCAACCGAGCGTATTGACTGCAAGAATCTTAACGCCGCCGTTGGTTTTATTGTAAACGTTGGATGCGGCATTGGTGGGAAGTGCGGCAATATCGGCATCTCCGTTAATCAATGCGGCTGTGACGTCGGAAGCGTCGCTCTTTACGATAAAGGTATATTGTTCGGTCGTTTGATCGTTTTTTGCATCGTCCATCAATTTTGCCATACCGAATCCCGTGGTACCGTTCAGGGTGTACACGTTGATCGAACAGCCGTCCGGTGTATCATCGACATCTGTGCTTCGAGTATAGTAGAAATCATCCCCCGGCAATTGCCCGCCGATGGAATTGGCGTTGATGTCTTTCAATGCCGACAGGTAGGTTTGCAGACCGCTCTTCATTTCCGCGCCGTCGATAAAGCAAACGTTGCAGTTCGGAATTGCTTTTTTCGCAACCGGTTGGCTGGTAAAGATCCCATTTTCTACGATCATTTGCGCGGCAAGATCCGGAGAGTCGGTCAAATAGCGGATGGAGGCTTCATATTCTTTCAAAAAATGTTCAACAGCGTTCGGATGTTGTTCCAAAAATTCGGTACGCACAACAATACAACCCTGCATCAAGGAGTTTTCGGTTGCAACTTGATTCCATTCGGCTGTTAAATCGAGTGCGGCAATCAAATTGTTGGGGGTGGATTGATTGTCCGGCGCAACGGTGGAATCGGTATCCGTTCCGTTGTTTCCGCCAAAGCATGCGGTCATGGAGAGAAGCAGTGCAAGGACTGCAAGGAGTGAGAGTAAACGATGTTTCATCATTTTTTTTCCTTTCTTTGAATGAATTTTTATTGATATGCTTGTAGCATAGATTCCAATTGAAGAATGCTGATGTTTCTTCCTTTTTTTTGAATATAACCGTCAGCACACAGTCGCTCGAAGGCACGGTAGAGAGAAGCTCTGCCTACATCCAAAAGCTCTGATAAAGAGGAGATGGAATCTTCCAATATCAGTTCGCTCGTTTGAAAAGAGCCAAGATATAATGCCAATCGACGTTCCGCGCTTCCTCCGGTCAAATACCCGATCTTACGATTCAAATAGCAGATTCGTCCCGAAAGGAACGAGAGATAACGATACAAAAAAACAGGGTTAGTCTCCATCAGCGCACAAATTGCCGCTTTCGGAAGAAAGAAGACGCGACAGGATTTTTCGGCATGGATGATGCTGACAAACGGCTCATCGCAGAATAGATTGGAGATGCCGAACAGATCGCCTTCCTGTAAAAAGCGGAGCAGAGTGTTTTTGGATTGGTCTTTCGTCGTGATGGAAGCATGACCACTCAATAAAAGTCCGATCTTCTTTTGATGTTCGGATGGAGAAAAAATCAAATCGCCCGGCTCAAATGTGTAAATCGAACAATCATGTTGCCGGAAGATGTTGGATAAGTGTTCGCGATCCAATCCGTTAAAAAGAGCATGCTTGAATATTTTTTGCTCTTCTTTTTCCGAAAAAATCATGCAAGCACCTCTCTTTTGTATCATTTGAGACAATTATATCATATTGTTAAATGCTTGTCAATACATTTTTCAAAAAAATATGAAAAAACGTGCTGAACGGTTGCCGGAGGAGCGCTTTTCGAACAGAGACGGATGGTTGTATAATTTTAGAGAAAATCATGTTAAAATTTAGTAAATCCTCTTTACATTTTTTCATTTATCCTGTATAATATAATCAGTAAATCCAAGGAAGGAGATTCACAACATGACACTTGTAATTTTAGCGGCAGGTTTAGGTTCGCGTTACGGTGGGCTAAAGCAGTTGGATCCAATGACGGATGCCGGAAATTTTATCATTGACTTTTCGGTATATGATGCGATTCAAGCCGGATTTGATAAAGTTGTCTTCATCATCAAGGAAGAAAATTTGGAATTGTTTCGGACGACCATCGGTAATCGAATCGCCAAAAAGGTAGATGTGACCTATGCGTTTCAGCGTAGTGAGGAATTGCCGCAGGGCTTTACTGTACCTGCCGGACGGAGCAAACCATGGGGAACCGGTCATGCGCTTTATTGTGTGCGCAACATTGTGAAGGAAAATTTTGCAATCATCAATGCCGATGATTTTTACGGAAGAGATTCGTTTGCACTGTTGGCAAAACATTTGAAAACGACCGAACAGACCGACGGAATGGCACATCATTGCATGATCGGATATTTGCTCGGAAATACCGTGACGGAAAACGGACATTTTTCCAGAGGACAGTGTGCCGTGAAGAACGGAATGTTGCAAAGCGTAACGGAACGCACCAAAATTATAAAAAAGGAAACTTGTGCCGCATATCTGGAAGAAGACGGAACAACCTGGACGGATTTGCCGTTTGATACGGTCGTTTCGATGAATTGTTGGGGCTTTACACCCGATATTTTCCGACATTTGGAAGCTTCATTTGTCGAATTTCTTTCCAATCCCGATAAGGATCCCCTCAAGGCGGAATTTTATCTTCCGACTGTTGTTGACTTGCAGCAAAAAGCGGGATTTTGTGATGTTACGGTTTATCCGACAACTGCCGTTTGGTACGGTGTCACATATCCGGAAGACAAAGAACATGTGAAAACAGCCATTCAAACAATGATTGTCGACGGGGAATATCCCGCCGACTTGTGGAACTGATTTTAATAACCGAAAGGATGGTACGATAAATGTCTATTTTAATTACCGGGGGTGCAGGTTTTATCGGCTCACATACTGCCGTGGAGTTTTTGAATGCCGGATATGATGTGGTCATTGCCGATAACTATTGCAACAGCAGTCCGAAAGTGATTGATCGCATTCGGGAAATTACCGGAAAAGAGCCTCGCGTGTATGAAGTTGATCTTTGTGATAAAGAGGCATTGGAACGTGTATTTTGCGAGAATCCGGATATTGATTCCGCGATCCATTTTGCGGGTTTGAAAGCGGTTGGTGAGTCAGTTGCCAAACCGGGTGCATACTACTATAACAATTTGGTCAGCACACTCAATTTGGTGGATTTGATGAGCAAATATGACGCAAAGCGAATTGTTTTCTCTTCCTCGGCTACCGTGTACGGAATGCCGAAGTCCGTTCCGATCCGTGAAGATTTTCCGTTGTCCACAACCAATCCATACGGTGAAACCAAATTGATGATCGAACGTATTTTGAAGGATATTTGGGTATCCGATCCGTCTTGGAGTGTTTCGATTCTGCGTTATTTTAACCCGATCGGTGCTCATAAGAGCGGATTGATCGGAGAAAATCCAAAAGGAATCCCGAACAATCTGTTGCCGTATGTCGCCAAAGTGGCAGCAGGGCAGCTCCCGTATTTATCGGTGTTCGGCAATGATTATCCGACACTGGACGGAACCGGTGTTCGTGATTATATTCACGTTGTCGATCTGGCAAAAGCGCATTTGAAAGCATTGGAACGTGCCGAGAAAGTGAACGCGGTCGAATACTTTAACATCGGAACGGGAACCGGATATTCGGTACTGGACATTGTAAAAGCTTATGAAAAAGCAACAGGGTTGCGTGTCAAATATCAAATTACAGCGCGCCGTCCCGGCGATATAGCAACTTGCTATGCCGATCCGACCAAAGCATATCAGGTTTTGGGATGGAAAGCCGAAAACGGAATTGATGATATGTGCCGTGATATGGCAAACTGGATGCAAAAGAATCCGAATGGATATGATGAGGTAAAATCAGAATGATTACAAAACAATATTTCGGAACATTGGAAGACGGTCGAGAAGTTCATTGCTATACAATGAAGAATGAAGCCGGGGTTTCCGTCCGCATCAGCGATCTCGGTGGTGCGGTTATGGAGTTGCGTGTGCCGGATAAATACGGAAGATTGAGCGATATTGTGGAAGGGTACGATTCCGTTCGGGATTATGTGTTGGATACCACGTATGCAGGCGGTTTGATCGGGCGCGTCGGAAACCGTATTTGCAAGGGAAAATTCAATTTGGAAGGCAAAGAGTATCAAATTGCCTGCAATAATAATGAAAATTCTTTGCACGGCGGAAACATCGGATTTTCTCACAAGATTTGGAATGTTCAACCGATCGACGGCGAAGAACCGAAGTTGCTTTTATCGTTGATTTCGCCGGACGGAGATGAAAATTATCCGGGAACACTTACGGTGAATGTCACTTATACACTGCTCAGATCCAATGCACTTTCGATTCGATATGAGGCGACAACCGATCAAACAACGGTTGTCAACTTGACCAATCATACCTACTTCAATCTCGGAGGATATGCTTCCGGTAAAATTTTCGACCATGTTCTTCAAATGGATGCCGATGCTTATTTACCGACGGATGATACTTTGATTCCGACAGGAGAAATTCGTTCCGTGGCGGGTAGCCCGTTTGATTTTCGTGAGCCGAAAACGATTGGAAAAGATTTTGATCTTTCCAATGAGGATATGCGTCTTGCAGGAGGCTATGACCATTGCTTCTGTTTCCGCGACGGTGCTTCCAAAGAGCCGATTTTGCGAATTGAAGTTTTTGAACCGAATAGCGGCAGATTGATGCAGGTTTATACCGATCAACCTTGCGTTCAATTCTATTCCGGTAATTTCTTGAAGAATCCGAATTATCCGCTTAAAAACGGGTATCCGCAAAATCCGCAAGCGGCATTTTGCTTGGAAACGCAAAAAATGCCGGATGCCGTCAACCATCCGAATTTTACGGATACGATTTTGCATCCCGGAGAAGTGTACACACATACTACAATCTATCAATTTTCTGTCAGATAA
>CAZUYA010000004.1:34016-42381 GCA_964624685.1 uncultured Ruminococcus sp.
TGTTGCGAGGTGATGAATATGAAACGAAGCGTTTGCCGTTTGGCGGCACTTTTTTTGACCGCCGTTTGTTTGCAGGGAAGTCTTTTTTCAAGCAGTGCAATGACAGGATCGTTGCCGCAAAACGAGACTCAACGGGATGTTACCGTTCTGTCGGATTTGGGGGTGGAAGACGGTTCTTTGCATTTGAATTGTAAAAGTGCCGTTTTGATGGAAGCGACGACAGGGACGGTTTTATACACGCAAAATGCCAATGAGGCTTTGCCTCCGGCATCTGTAACCAAAATCATGACATTGTTGCTTGTTATGGAAGCGATGGACGCGGGAACGGTTCATCCGGAGGATCTTGTCACCGCTTCCGCCAACGCGGCATCCATGGGCGGTTCTCAAATCTTTTTGAAGGAAGGGGAACAGATGACGCTGGAAGACCTGTTAAAAAGCGTTGTCATTGCTTCTGCCAACGATGCCGCCGTTGCTCTTGCCGAACATTTGGCAGGCAGTGTCGGCGCATTTGTTGAAAAGATGAATGCAAAAGCCGCAAAACTCGGTATGAAGGATACCGTTTTTGAAAATGTAACCGGATTGGATGATACAGCCGAACATCATTTGACCAGTGCATATGATATTTCTCTGATGTCACGTGCATTGATCTCGCATCCCACGATTTTGCAGTACAGCTCCGTTTGGATGGACTCCATTCGTGATGGCGCATTCGGATTGACCAATACCAATCGGTTGGTGCGGTTTTATAACGGTTGCACCGGGCTGAAGACCGGTTCGACTTCCAAAGCAGGTTTTTGCGTCAGTGTTACGGCAGAACGCGATGGATTGTCCCTGATCTGTGTGATCATGGGGGCAGAATCACGGGATATTCGCAATGCCATGGCAACACAATTGTTGGATTGGGGATTTGCCGAGTACGGGTTTTATGAGTACGCGGCAGGAACGGCAGAGCCGATCTCCGTTGTCGGCGGAATGCAAGATACATGTGCCTTGCAATATCCGGCATTCTCCAAAGTGTTGCCGAAAAGTGCAATGGCAACCGTTCAAGTGCGTGCGGAAGTTCCGGAATCCGTTGCGGCACCCGTAAAGGTCGGCGATACCATCGGCAGCTTGGATTTTTTATCCGACGGAGAGCTGATTGGCAGAGTTCCGATTGTGGCTTCCGAATCGGTTGACAAAATCAATTTTTTTGAAATATTCGGTCGTATCTTGGCAAAATTCCTATTGATTTGAAAGAATGATTCTTGGATTTTGGTATAATCACGAATTTTCATATTTTTGAAAAAAACTATTGTATTTCGTTTGTAAATGATGTATAATAAGACTGTTAAAAAAATACAAAAGGACGATGAACTCTCATGGCGATCAAACTGAACGATAAGTATGTTTCTTCTTTTATTCACGCACACGAATATGCGCAAATGCAGACTCAAATTTCTTGTGCCGACAAACTGTTACGTGAAAAAAACGGACCCGGAAATGATTTTTTGGGTTGGGTAGATCTCCCGGAATCTTATGACAAAGCTGAATTTGCACGGATTCAAGCAGCAGCGAAAAAAATTCAAAAAAACTGTGATGTTTTGGTTGTAATCGGAATCGGAGGTTCCTATCTCGGTGCACGTGCCGTTATCGAATACCTCAAGTCCCCTCTGTACAATCAGTTGAAAAAGGATACGCCGGATATTTATTTTGCGGGCAACAGCATCAGTGCCGATTCTTTGAATGAAGTTCTTGCATTGTGTGAAGGGAAGGACGTTTGCGTTAATGTGATCTCCAAATCCGGAACCACGACCGAGCCTGCTGTTGCATTCCGCGTATTCCGTACTTTATTGGAGAAACGATATGGTAAAGAAGGTGCAAGAGAGCGCATCTTTGTGACGACGGATAAAGCAAAGGGAACTTTGAAAGCTTTTTCGACCGAAGCCGGTTATGAAACGTTTGTGGTACCGGATGATGTCGGCGGTCGTTTCTCTGTACTGACTGCTGTCGGCTTGCTTCCGATTGCCGCTGCCGGCATTGATATTGAACAGTTGATGCGCGGTGCTGCTTCCGCAAGCCATACATACTTGGATGCGGATATTGAAAAAAACGATTGCTATCGCTATGCGGCAATTCGAAATATTCTTTATCGTCAGGGAAAAAGCATTGAAGTCCTTGCAAGTTATGAGCCGTTTTCAGCAATGTTCAGTGAATGGTGGAAACAATTGTTCGGCGAGAGCGAAGGCAAAGACGGTCGCGGTATTTTCCCCGCATCGGTCATCTTTTCCACCGATTTGCATTCTTTGGGGCAGTTCATTCAAGACGGCAGTCGCACCATGTTTGAAACGGTCATTGATATTGCCGATACGGGCAGTTGCTTTGAAATTCCGAATGACCCTGCCAATATCGACGGCTTGAATTTCTTGTCCGGTATGGATTTGAATGCCGTGAAGAAGAAAGCCATGGAAGGTACGTTCTTGGCACACGTGGACGGTGGAGTTCCGAACATTTTGCTGGAAGTCAGTGAGAGAAGTGCTTTTGCGTTGGGTGAGTTGATCTATTTCTTTGAGTTGGCATGTGCGATTTCCGGATATTTGTTGGCAGTTAATCCGTTCAATCAACCGGGAGTTGAATCTTACAAGAAGAATATGTTTGCACTGCTCGGAAAGCCCGGATATGAAGATTTGCGTTCCGATTTGGAAAAAAGATTGCATGAGTGATACTTTTTTGAAAAATATTGGATAATATCCAAAAAAGACTTGACTTTACCGCCAAAATTTGCTATAATGAATATACAGAAACGGAAAATTCCGATTCTACACTGATTTGCGGGAGGTTATTCTAATGTTAAAATTGATTATCGGCGTAAAGGGTACCGGCAAAACAAAAGCTTTGATCAATTTGGTCAATGGTGCGCTTGAGGTGACAAAGGGCGACGTGGTTTGCATTGAAAAAGGAACACAGTTGCGATATGATATTAAACCGGCGGCAAGACTGGTCAATGCCGATGAATACATGATTAAAGATGCGCAGTCTTTATACGGTTTTATTGCCGGAATTTGCGCCAGCAACCATGATGTGACCGATTTGTTTGTTGACGGTACGTTCCGAATTTGTGAACGTGATATGGCGGCTTTTGATAAGCTCTTGTCGGAGTTGGATCTGCTTTTGGAGAAGGTCAATATCAATTTGACTATGACGGTTTCCATGCCGATGGAAGATGCTTCTGAGATTGCTCGTAAATATATTTGATTTTTATCTTTCGGTTGTTGACCGTTGCAAGCGGTGACAGACAATCCAATCAATGCCGTGGCTCTGTATGGTTTGCAGAGCTACGGTATTTTTAACAAATGCTCATTCGGAGGGAGGATGGATATGATACTCATTATTGCTGAAAAGCCCAGTCTTGCACGAAATATTGCCGCGGGAATCGGTACACCGTTTCGTGCTTGTCAAGGCTATTTGCAAGGGGATTTGTATTTGATTACCTGGGCATTCGGTCATCTGTTTTCCCTATGCGATGTGGAGGCATATCGCCCGTTGCCCAATGATGCTACCCGTTGGTCAATGGAAAATTTGCCGTGCTTTCCGGAACAATTTCAATTTGAGTTGCGCCGTGGTGCAGATAAAAAAACGGACAGTGGCGTAGAGCGACAATTTTCGATCATTCAAATGTTGTGCAATCGTCCGGATGTGGATTGCATCGTGAATGCGGGGGATGCAGATCGAGAAGGGGAGATCATTGTTCGTCTGTGTATTGATCATGCTTTACGGGAGAAAAAAGTTCTCAAACGCCTATGGTTACCGGATCAAACTCCGCAGACCGTTCTCAAAGCATTGACTGAAATGAAGGAAGAGACCGCCTATGATTTGCTTGCCGCAGAAGGCTATGCACGTACCTACATTGATTGGCTTTACGGAGTGAATCTGACGCGATATGCGAGCTTGAAGACCGGGACGTTGTTGCGTGTCGGACGTGTGATCGTTCCGATCGTAAAAGCGATTTATGACAGAGATCTGTCCATTCGAAATTTTGTTCCGGGGAAATATTTTGCAATGGTCAGTAAAGAAATGACCAACGGCGAGCTTGTGGAATTAACTTCCAAAAATAAATTTGAGCCAAATCAGTATGCCGACGCGGTTCAACGATGTGAACTATACAATCGTACAGGCGCGGTCGTAACGGGAGTCAAAAACAAAAAAGACAAGCTTTCCCCCGGAAAGCTGTTTTCACTTTCCAAATTACAAAATGTTTTAAGCAAAAAGTACAAAATGTCTATGCAGGAAAGCTTGGATCTGGTGCAGGGGCTGTATGAAAAAGGGTATTTGACTTATCCGCGAACCAATTCGGAATATTTGGCAACTGCCGAAAAAGATAAGATCAAACAAATTCTTGCCAATTGTGCAAAATTGGGGTATCCCGTCCAATTCAAGGATAGCAAGACAATTTTTGATGACAGCAAGATCGAATCCCATTCCGCTTTGACTCCGACCTATAAGATTCCGAATAAGACGCATTTGAATGAACGGGAAATGCAGGTGTATTCTACGGTTTTTCGCCGTTTTGTTGCTGTTTTTTGTTCCGAGGAATGTGTTGTAACCAAAAGTGAATTGACCATTGCCGTAGGGGATTTGGAGACTTTTGTTCTCAAAGGTATGGTCGTTTTGGAAAAAGGGTGGACAAAATATGATGACTATAATCAAAAAGACAAACTGCTGCCGAATTTGAAAAAAGGGGACGTTGTCAACATCGACTTCCAACCGACCGAAAAGGAAACGACACCGCCAAAACATTATACGGTGGAGACTTTGAACAATTATTTGAAAAATCCTTTCAAAGAGGACAAGAAAGCAATCAAAGAAGCAACCGACGGCGAGGAACCTTCCGAAGTCGATGACAGTGAAGAATATCGTGCGATCTTTGAAGGATTGGAACTCGGAACCGAGGCAACACGTACCGGTATTATCGACAATGCACGTAAGAGCGGCTATATTGATTTGAAGAAGGATGTTTATACCATTTTGCCCGGAGGAGAATTTTTGATTGAATCTTTGTTGCAGATGCAAATCACCATGGATAAATACAAGACCTCACAGTTGGGACAAGCATTGAAAAAGGTATATCACGGTGTGATGCGTGTGGAAGACAGTATTAAACTTGCCGAAGCCGAAATTGCAGCTGTATTTGAAGCAAAAGCCAATTCCGATCTTTCGACGGACAGCGATACCGGATTTTTCGGTGATGTGGTTGCACAATGCCCGCTGTGCGGAAAGGACGTCAAACGGTTTCGGAATTTTTACGGTTGTACCGGGTATCGAGACGGATGTAAATTTTCGGTCAATCTTTCCATTTGCGGACGTGTCATTTCAAAAGCCAATCTCAAGTTACTGACAGAGACAGGGAAGACCGCTTTCATTTGCGGATTTGTTTCTTCGCGTACCAAAAAGAAATTCGATGCCGCCCTGAAATTGGAAAACGGACGTGCTGTATTTGATTTTGAGCCGCGTTCTTCCGGTTTTCCACCACTTCCGATCGGAGACGGCGATGTCCCACCACTTCCGGAACCTCCGCCGGAGTATTGATTAGGGATATAAAATAAAAGAAACGTTCTGCCAAGCGACTTCGGTTTTGTTCCGAAGTCGCTTTTTTTCAAAGAATTTTTTGAAAAATAAAAATAATGTATTGACAAATACATAGATTTGCTGTATAATTGTACACAATACGTGTAAGGAGGGAAATACCATGTTGGAAATTTCTTCAAAAACCAATCTGCTGGAGCAAAGTACGTATCGTTATTCACTTCAGGATGTCGAAGAACCGAATTTATACCGTGAAGTCTATCCATACACCGATGTTCCGCGCATTGCATTCAACCATCGACGGGTTCCGATCGGTATGCCACAGGATATTTGGATTACGGACACATCGTTTCGAGATGGTCAGCAATCGGTTGAGCCATATACGGTCAAGCAGATCGTCGATCTGTTTCGGTTGATGTCCAAATTGAGCGGTCCGTACGGAATTATTCGGCAAACGGAATTTTTTGTATATAGCAAAAAAGATCGTGAGGCACTGGAAAAATGTCAGGAGTTAGGCTTGAAATTTCCGGAAATTACTACATGGATTCGTGCCAGCCGCGAAGATTTTAAGCTTGTGCGAGATTTGGGCATTCGTGAAACCGGTATTTTGGTTTCTTGCAGTGATTATCATATTTTCAAGAAGATGAAAATGACGCGCAAGCAGTGTATGGACTATTATTTACAGACGGTTTCCGATGCATTTGAAGCAGGCGTTATGCCGCGTTGCCATTTGGAGGATATTACAAGAGCCGATTTTTACGGGTTTGTGGTTCCGTTTGTGAATGAATTGATGAAGATGTCCAAAGATGCCGGAATTCCGGTTCGGATTCGTGCATGCGATACGATGGGATATGGTATCCCTTATCCGGAAGTTGCCATTCCGCGCAGTGTTCCTGGTATCATTTACGGATTACAACATTATTCCGAGGTGCCGAGTGAAATGCTGGAATGGCACGGGCACAACGATTTTTACAAATCCGTAACCAATGCGACCACTGCATGGCTTTACGGGGCTTGCGGTGTTAACTGTTCTTTGTTGGGTATCGGAGAACGGACGGGGAATGTACCGCTGGAGGCAATGGTCTTTGAATACGCCTCTTTACGCGGTTCTTTTGACGGAATGGATCCGACAGTCATTACGGAAATTGCCGACTATTTTGCACGTGAGATCGGTTATCAAATTCCTCCGATGACTCCCTTTGTCGGGAAAAACTTTAATGTGACTCGTGCCGGAATTCACGCGGACGGATTGTTGAAAGATGAGGAAATCTATAATATTTTTGATACCAAAAAGATCCTAAACCGCAGTGCAACGGTCATGCTCGGCAAGACATCCGGATTGTCCGGAATCGCCTATTGGATCAATGAAAATTATCGCTTAACAACGGAAGAGGCTGTAGATAAACACGATCCGCTTGTGATTGCATTGAAAGAATGGATTGATTCTGAATACGAAGGCGGCAGACAGACCACGCTTTCCACGCATGAGTTGGAAGATAAGATAGAAGCACTTTCCGGGAAACGGTTTCAAAAGCTTTAAGGAGGATGCAGTATGTTGGAACATAAGACCATATCTTTGGCGGAACAGGTATTTGAACGGTTGGAAGGAGAAATCTTAACGGGAAAATATCAGCGAGGAGCTGTTTTGACGGAAATGCGCTTGGTTAATGATTTGGGAGTCAGCCGTACTCCCGTGCGTGAAGCATTGCGTCGATTGGAACAGGAACATATCATTGAAGTTACCTCGCGCGGAATCGTGATTTTGGGTGTGACCGAGCAAGATTTGGAAGATATTTTTGCAATTCGTTTGCAGATCGAGGGAATGGCATCCTACCATGCCGCGCTTCGAATTACCGATGAAGAATTAAACGAGTTGCGTGATACTTTGGAATTACAGGAATTTTATGTTGCAAAAAAAAATCCGGATTGCATCAAGACCATGGACAGCCGGTTCCATCAGTTGATTTACCGTTTTTGCGGCAGTGCTGTTTTGTGTGATACTTTAATGCCACTGCACAAGAAGGTGCAAAAATATCGGAAAGCTTCGGTGGAAAACAACGAACGTGCGCAACAATCGGCGCGTGAACACCGTGCCATCTACGAAGCAATTGCCGCACATGATGCCGATTTGGCTTCAAAATATACATACGAACACATTGCCAATGCCGGCAATCATATCCTAAAGAAAGTATGAGGTATCGATCATGGGATTTACACTTGCACAAAAAATCATTCAAGCGCATCTGCTTCAGGGGGAGATGCGGGTTGGCAACGAGATCGCACTGCGGATTGATCAAACTTTAACGCAAGATGCCACCGGTACGATGGCGTATTTGGAATTTGAATCCATGGGAATCGAGCGTGTTCGCACCGAAAAAAGCGTTGCATATATAGACCACAATACTTTGCAATCCGGATTTGAAAATGCCGATGATCATCGTTTTATTCAGTCGATTGCAAAAAAACATGGTATTTATTTTTCACGTCCCGGTAACGGAATTTGCCATCAAGTTCATTTGGAGCGATTTGGGATTCCGGGAAAAACACTGATCGGTTCCGACAGTCATACTCCGACTGGAGGCGGGATCGGGATGTTGGCTTTTGGTGCCGGCGGTTTGGACGTTGCCGTTGCCATGGGAGGCGGTGCTTATTACATTACCATGCCCAAAATGATGAAAGTCAATTTGAAAGGAAAGTTACGTCCTTTTGTAACGGCAAAAGATGTCAGCCTTGAGATCTTACGAATATTGTCTGTCAAAGGCGGTGTCGGTTACATCATTGAGTGGGGCGGGGAAGGTATCCGAAC
>CAZUYA010000004.1:42481-73106 GCA_964624685.1 uncultured Ruminococcus sp.
AATTCCTCTCTCATGGATCTGTTAAAGGTTGCCGCTTTGCTCAAAGGAAAAACGATCCATCCGAGCGTCAGTCTTTCCGTTTCCCCGGGATCCAAACAAGTTTTGGCAATGCTTGCCGACTGTGGGGCTTTGAGCGACATTCTTGCCAGTGGTGCGCGGTTGTTGGAATGTGCCTGCGGTCCCTGCATCGGTATGGGCTTTTCTCCCAATTCCGGCGGTGTCAGTTTGCGGACGTTCAATCGGAATTTTGAGGGAAGAAGCGGGACTGCCGATGCGAAGGTTTACTTGGTCTCTCCGGAGACTGCTGTCGCGGCGGCTTTAACGGGAGAAATTACGGATCCGATGTTGCTGGGAACCATGCCGAAGATCGAGTTGCCCGAAGCTTTCCGAATTGATGACAGTGCCGTCATTGCTCCGGCAAATGAAGCAGAAGCACAACATTTGGAAATTTTGCGCGGTCCGAATATTAAGAAGTTCCCGGAGAGCATTCCTCAACAGGATTCCATTCAAGCTGAATTGATCTTGAAAGTCGGCGATAACATAACCACGGATCACATTATGCCGGCAGGAGCAAAAATTTTGCCGTATCGTTCCAATATTCCGTTTCTGTCACAGTACTGTTTCGAAGTTTGTGATCCCTCTTTCCCCGAACGTGCCAAAGCTGCAAAACAAAGCATGATTGTCGGCGGAAGCAATTACGGTCAAGGTTCTTCGCGGGAACATGCCGCACTGGTGCCGTTATACCTTGGCGTCAGAGTTGTGATTACAAAGAGCTTTGCACGTATCCATATTGCCAATCTGATCAATGCCGGCATCATGCCTTTGACTTTTCAAAATCCGGAAGATTATGAAAAAATCAAGCAAGGCGATGTGCTTTCGATTTCTCATATCTGGGACGGGATGGATTCCGGAAACCTGTTATTGATCGATCAAAGTAACGGAGCCGAAATTCCTTTGATCTGCTCTTTTACCGAACGGCAAAAGGCAATTTTGAAAGCAGGCGGTTTGTTGGCTTATACCAAACAACAGCTTTGATCCGGTTGATTTTTGCAAACGAGAGGAGTTTATAGGCAATGAAAAAAATCGAAATGAAAACGCCGTTGGTAGAAATGGACGGCGATGAAATGACGCGTGTGCTGTGGAAGATGATCAAAGAAGAATTGTTACTTCCTTTTGTGGATTTGAAGACCGAATATTATGATCTCGGATTACCGGAGCGGGAAAGAACAAAGGATCAGGTTACAATCGACTCTGCTTATGCCACGCAAAAATACGGTGTTGCGGTGAAATGTGCGACCATTACGCCCAATAAGCAACGGGTGGAAGAATATAATTTGAGTGAGATGTGGAAAAGTCCGAACGGAACCATTCGTGCGATTTTGGACGGTACCGTTTTTCGCGCGCCGATCTTGATTGACAGCATTCGTCCGGCAGTGCGAAATTGGAAAAAGCCGATCACCATTGCGCGTCATGCTTACGGTGATATTTACAAAGCAACCGAATATCGTGTACCGTCGGAGGGGAAGGCTGAATTGGTCTTTACCGATCCATCCGGTCAGGAGATGTTCCGCGAAACGATTTATGATTTTGAGTGTTCGGGAGTCTTGCAGGGAAGCTATAATAAGGACGATTCGATCCGTTCTTTCGCCCATTCCTGCTTTGAATATGCGCTTAATACCAAACAAGATCTTTGGTTTTCGGCAAAAGATACCATTTCCAAACAGTACGATCAAACGTTCAAATTGATTTTTCAGGAGATTTACGAATCTGAATATCGAACAAGATTTGAAGAAGCCGGAATTACCTATTTCTATACTTTGATCGATGATGCTGTGGCACGTGTGATCCGCAGTGAAGGCGGCTTTATTTGGGCTTGTAAAAATTATGACGGTGATGTTATGAGTGATATGATTTCTACCGCATTCGGCTCTCTGGCAATGATGACCTCCGTATTGGTCTCACCGGATGGAAAATATGAATATGAAGCGGCACACGGGACGGTTACAAAACATTATTACCGTTATCTCAATGGGGAAGAGACTTCCACCAATCCGATCGCCACGATCTATGCGTGGTCCGGTGCATTGCGCAAGCGCGGTGAATTGGATGGTTTGACAGAGCTGATGGCATTTGCCGACGCACTGGAGCAAGCTTGCATGGATACTTTGCAGTCCGGCATTATGACAAAGGATTTGGTTGGACTTGTTGTTCCGGGAACAAACACAACAGCAGTCAATTCTCGTGAATTTATTGCAACGATCAGAAAGAATTTGGAACAGGCAGTATTAAAATAACGAAACTTAAAATAACGAAACAAAGAAGGTGTGTATTTGTATGAATCATTATTTTAGTAAATTAAAGCGAATCGATTCCCATCGGAATGAGAGCCAATACGCCGAACGAATTTGCTCGGAATTGATCTATTTGGAAGGCATTTCCCAACTCCACGATAATCGGTATTTCGATCAAATAGAAACAGCAGTGGATTTTTTGTTGGATCGGATTCAAATCGACGGTGTGATTACCAAAGATGCGGTTTTTTCTGCGGAAGCAATGCTTTCGGATCTTTATTCGGTTGCAAAAAGTTACACGGAACTTTTTATTGCACATGCTCATATCGATATGAACTGGCAATGGGGATACCATGAGACCGCAACCGTTACGGTAGATACTTTCCGTACCATGTTGGATTTGATGCGTGAATATCCGGAATTTACATTTGCACAGTCGCAAGCCTCCACATATGAGATCGTTGAAAAATATTGTCCGAAAATGTTGGACGAAATTCGTAAGTATGTCCGTGAAGGTAGGTGGGAGGTTACCGCTGCCGAATGGGTAGAACCGGACAAAAATATGCCAAGCGGTGAGTCGCTGACTCGTCAGATTTTGGAAGCGAAGAAATATTTGACCGCGCTGTTGGATATTTCTTCCGATCGTATCGATATTGATTTTGTTCCGGATACTTTCGGTCATGCCGTGACTGTTCCTGAAATTCTTTCGGATGCGGGAATCCGATATTTGTATCATTGTCGGGGAGGTGACGGTCCTTGTCTTTATCGTTACCAAGCTCCTTCCGGAAAAAATATCCTTACATACAGAGAATACGCTTGGTATAATCGAAATATCACTCCTGAAGTTTTTGAAACTTTGCCTCGCTTTTTCCGACAAGAGGGAATGAATACGTATCTTTGCGTTTATGGTGTCGGCGACCATGGTGGCGGACCTTCCAGACGCGACATAGAAAGAATTTTGGAATATCGTTCGTGGCCTCTTACACCGACGATCCGTTTTGGAACTTACCATGAATTTTTTGAAGCGGCGGAAAAATCCGGAATTGATTTTCCGGTAATCGACAAGGAACGAAACTTCCTTTTTTCCGGATGTTACACAACTCAAGCGAGAATCAAAATGTCCAATCGCATTTCAGAGGCTCGTGCCTTTGAAGCGGAGGCGTTGTCGGTTGCTTCTTCGGTTGTGACCGGGGATTCGATCGCCGCCAAAAAATTTGAGAGACCTTGGAGAAATATTCTGTTTAATCAATTTCACGATATTCTTCCGGGATCCGGCACGATTGAAACTCGAGAATATGCGATGGGAACGTTTCAGGATACCCTTGCTTTTTTGCAAGTTGCGGCAAGCGATTCCATGCGGAAGATTGCCGATTGCATTGATACTTCAAAGATTGTGTTTGACGATGACCGGGATAGTCCATCCGAAGGAGCGGGTGTCGGATATTCTTCCGGTGAAGTGCAACGGTTTACTATGCCGTCTGCCGAACGAGGCAGAGGAAGTACCAGAGTTCTTCATCTGTTTAATCCGACTGCCATTGATCGTGATGAAGTGACGGAGCTTGTCGTTTGGGACTATTTGTATGATGACGCTCAAACGATAATCACAGATGATCTTGAACATCCGCTGGACTTTTGTCTTGTGGAAGATCACAAATATTCGGATGGACAGTATTGGGGACATTCGTTCAAAAAATATTTTGTCCGTGTCAAGGTTCCCGCGTTTGGATATACGACCGTGATTGTACGTCAAAAGCCCTATGAGCTGTTTCCCGATCACTCTCCCGTTACCTATGAACATACGGATCATGAATTGGTTAACAATGCTCCCATTGTATTGGAAAACGATAAACTTTGTGCTGTTTTTGATAAGACTACGGCGCGCTTGATTTCTCTTACGGATCGGTGTACGGGGGAACAATTGATTGAAGAACCTTCTTGCTTTTTCCGATATATCGAAGAAAACCCCATACACGGATTGATCGCATGGCGTGTGGGACCTTATATGAAGACTGTGGATCTGAATGAGACCTGTGCCGTAAGAATGACCGAATGGAAACATACCGAGCTGTACAGCAGCATGGCTTACACTTTGCGATACAATGCTTCTGTCATTTCGACAACGGTGATGCTCAAGCAAGGAAGTTCTATGTTGGAATTTCATGTTACGGTCGATTGGCAAGAAACACCTGTTCCGAATGTGTCGACTCCACAGCTTTCTTTCATCGTCCCTGTGTCTTATCGGACAACGGGGGAGTCTCTTTGCGAGATTCCCTATGGCAAGGTGAAACGCGAAGCGGCGGAATTTGATATTCCTACTCATGGTTCACTTGGAATATGCGGAAACAGCAATCACATCATATCGCTATTTGCAGAGGCAAAGTACGGATTCCGCTTGCACAAAAACATGGGACAAATCACGCTTTTGCGCAGTGCATATGAGCCGGATCCGCATTCCGATCAAGGCATTCATACCATGTATCTTGGTGTGGCATGTTGTGAGGAGAATCGAATTTACGAGGTGTCTTTGGCAGCGTCACATCCGATTTCCTATGTTTCCGGTCAATATCATCAAGGGACCCTTGGTACGACAGAAACATTTTTGAAGCTGTCCGGAAACGTTCGTGTTTCCGCTGTCAAACCTTCCGAAGACGGCGAAGGCTTGATTTTAAGAATTTATGAGGTTGACGGAAAGCAATGTACTGCAACTGTGAAATTGTTTGCTCCGATCGTACATGCTTATCTGACGGATTCCAATGAAACGATCGGTGCGGAGTTGGAAATCTGTCAAGGGAAAGCGTCGGTACCTGTTTCTCCATATTCCGTACAAACGATCAAACTATTATTTTAATCAATGTCGAGCCGTTCATTAAGAAATACTTTTTTTGCAAAGATCGACCTCTCCTGCAAACAAAAATGTTGCAGGGGAGGTCGATTTGCTTATTCTGTTTCGGCAGATTGGTTGATATATGGAGCAATCATATAACGGTCAATGATGGGATAAGCGGCATATGCACAAGTGAAAGAAGTTACGGACAGGTAGTAGATCAGAGGCAAGACCAATGGGATGGCAATACCGAGAGGAGTCATTGCAAATACAACAAACAGAATGACATTCAATGCGGTGATTACCACAATTCCAAGGACTGCCATTAAATTTCGTTTGATACCGAGCAGTGCAAAGATCAGCGCATTTTTCAAGATCTTGCGAATGGACAGATCGAACGTTACCAACAGGATATAGATATAGAACCGCATGAAAAAATAGAGGATGACCAATGCGCAGATCGCAAAAAAGCAAACGTCAAGGAAAAAGGAACCTCCTTGATTCCAAAAATACATTAGGTCAAAGCCCAGAAGGAAAATAGCGGCAAAATCTAACAATCCAAGGAAAAAAGCCTGTTTCAAATTGCGTTTGATGGCATAAAAATAGTCCGACCAAATGAAGACCGGTTCACCACGCACGATGTTTCGCACGATATATGTGGATCCGATATTTTGCCAACCGAAGGTCAGTGCCAAAAATAAAATACAAATTCCGATACCGATGTAGGTTGCTATACCATCATGTACGGGAATATTCATTTGCGCACCGAACAGATCCAAGAGAAATGTTGATTCCGGAGTCGGAGAAATGAAATTTGCGGCATACAGTTGAGGAAACAGTACATTGTTTGCCGTCGGTGTTTGGTTCATACCGAAATATAGGTAGATTGCGATCAAAATCGGTACAATGAGTGGCAACATCATTAAATTCAATGTAACCAATTTCCAAAAACGTCTGCCGAGAACCTTAAAATATCGTTTGAGGGTAGGGGTTGTATCTTCTTCCGGTGCATCGGGACGATTGTCACGGTTGTAATCAAAAAATTTGAATACTTTGTTCAAAAATCCGTTTTTATTTTGCGTAGCCAACTTACTTCTTCCTTTTTTCTTATTTCTATAAACTTTTGCTTTATCGGTTTAATTGGTTTGTTCTATAAAATCATTCAAAAGTGCATCTTGCAGTTTTTTGAGGGTACCGCCGTCCCTTCCGCCAATCGGTTTTCCGTCTAACTCGATAATCCGCATACACAGAGCCGATGCTGATGTCAGAATGACTTCATCGGCTGTTTTCAGCTCATCCAAAGTATATTCCCGTTCTTCGACCGGAATTTCAAATTGTTTGCAAAAACGGATCAAATGCGCACGTCCCGTTCCTGCCAAGATGAATCGATCGGCAGGATGCGTGATCAGAACGTTGTCTTTCAAAATCGAAACATTGGAATGGGCGCATTCCGTGACGATTCCGTTTCGATGGAAAATACACTCATCCACATCTGCCACAATCGTTTCCTGCGTTGCCAATACGTTGGGGAGGAGGTTGAGGGATTTGATGTTGCAATGTGTTGCACGTGTATCTTCCAGGGTAATGCAACGTAGCGGTTGATAGGTATTCTTTATTTTTGCCGGTCGTAACATGATCCAGAGATTCGGAGAAACAAACGGCGGAAAAGCGTGGGAACGAAAATCCGTACCTCTGGAAAATTGAAAATAAACCCATTGATCGCCGTCATCCAATCGTTGTACCAATTGACGCAACAATTCACATAGATTATTTTCCGTTATAGTCGGAAAAATTTTTAAGAAAGCCGCACTTTGAAAAATCCGTGAGACATGTTCTTCCAACATATAAATGTTGTAATTTCTGGCATATGTGACATCATAAACACCGTCACCAAAGTAGCAAGCTCTGTCAAGCATGGGGATGGTGACACGGTTCAATTCGTCGATTTTTCCGTTATAGTAACCAAGTGTTTTCATAGATTGAGCAATACTCCCTTCTTAGGATTCTGTCACAGATAGGATCTGTTGTAATTGTTCCGTTATACTTGCGGAATAGGTTGCGGTTGGATCGTTGAGTGCCGCTTGTGCCACTTCAACTGCCGATCTCGAAAAATCGGTCGATACGGCTTGCCGTGTCAGGGAGGCACCGTTCGTATAAGGTACAACGATATAAAAAGCAACCGAATACGAGCTGTCGATATGATCCTGCAAGATTGCGTCCGTATCGGCATAGAGTATCTGCCAATCGGTTGAGAATGCGAAAACGGTGTCGCGGAAGATCGGTTCTTTCAATCGTGAGGTATCTTGCGATAATATGGCTGCAAAAAATTGTGGAGATGTGTTACAAGATTCCAGTACTTTCAGAGTATCGCTTTCAATGGCAGCACGGAACCGCAAGCTCGGTGTTCCTTCTGAAAAGACCAAAGCCGCTCCTTCCAATGTTTGGTAGTTCAAAAACAATGTTTGATAGCAGATGTTATCTGTAACGGTGACAGAGGTTCCGGCAGGAAGAAATGTATGATCCGAACCGTACCATCCGATAAAATTTTCTTTTTCACAGTCGGGTAGAGGAAAGGATGTACCGATGGCATAACGTAAAGTCATGGAATCGTTTCCGTCTTGCAAGGTGATATTTGCTTCCGGAGGTGCTGTGACATCAATGTAGAGAACAGCACACAAAAAATGACAGTTATTTTTCTTACTGCCGTCTGTGTGGTCGTATCCGGCTGTTCCGCGTATTAACAATATATGCGAACTTCCGGCAATTTCGTGAATGGGGAGGGACAGATCAATGATGCCGTTATCGGAAAAAGAAATCCAATCTCCATTGTCCCAACGGTATTCCATTTTGACCACTCCGTAGGAATGTTCTGCATTTCCCGTTATTTTCAAAGTGTCACCGACACACATGGAATAGGTCGCATAGCTTGCAGACGAGGTTGATGAAGTGATTGACGGAGTTGTCAGAAAAACGGAATATTCATATTTTTTCGTTGCGGTTGCAAGATAGGAGCAACTGCCGTTTGCCGGATCCGGGGAAGGCTGTTTCGGCATTCCGCCGTAAACGGGAATCAAAAAAGTACAGTCCACGTCCAATGTTCCCATGGAAGCAAAGGAAGTGTAGAGTGTGCGTGCTTCTGTCAAGGCACCGGAGACGTTTTGCATATATTGCTTCCAAAAATTTTTTGAGGATACACGGCTGTCAACATTGAATTTTTGCAAGTAAATGGTATTTTGGTAAGCATCGACATAATTGTTTTTGATGATGTATGCTCCGCCGTAAATGGATTTCCAAGCGGTGTTCCAAGATGGATTTCCCCAGACCTGTTCCATGGCGGGCGTGCCTTCTTTTGCACGCATCATGGCTTTGTAGTAGATGGTGAATAATCCATTTCCGCTTGCTTTGATGTTGTAAAAATTGTAATATCCGTTCAAAGAGCGTAACTGGTCTTCCGTATATCCATCTGTGGGGGTGAGAACTTGTGTACCGGATTCTGTTGTTTGGGTTTGATTCTGATAGAAAGAATAAAGCAAATCGCCGCAAGTACCGGAGATGATCGGTGATGTACCGTTAACGCCTTGTTCTTGCCTTGCTTTGACTGCAAGGTATATGGGATTGACATGCAATTCCTGACCGATTTGCAAAAAGTATTCAGCATAAGTCAACCCGTTTTCCAATGTGACAGTTTCCATAAAAGTGCCGTCAAGGACAGCCTGAACCGCTTCCAAACTGACACCGTCCACGGAGGAAAGATCAAAAAATTGAAAAATATCGGTTTCATTCAAAAAGTTGCGCGGATCCATGAAATATGCCAAACCGGCATCGGATACTTGATAATATGAGGAATCGTACAGTTGCTTGTTCATCGGGTGATGATAGGCGCGATACGTATCGGATGAAAAAATAATATTGTTGCTTGGATCTTCACTTTCGGCACGTAAGACATAATCCCACGTATAGGAGGATTTTTCTTCGGTGATTAACAGCGGAACAAAGTTCCAATTCGGATGTAAAAGATGAAGTTCTGTCAAATCGGCGGCGTAATCCTGCGGAAATCCGGAATCCAATAAAGCATTGTAGTAACGTTCCGCTTCTCCGGAAAAATATCGAGTGCTGCCGCTGACATTGACGGTGAGTGTCGCAAGCATGATGATAATGACAAGTACGGAACAAATTCGTATGTATTTTTTCCCGGATTTTGTTTGCATATTTGTCCTCCCGTTGTATGAAACTCGGATATAAATATATTATAACATAGTTCTTGTTGTTTTTGGGCGATTTTATCTAAAAAAAGAAAAAAATTTACAGAAAAAAGTTTTTAAGGAAGCATTTGATTGAAAAAAATCAAATGCTATGCGCTTACAAATCAGTAAACGAAAAATAGGACGGCAGACCGCCCTTTATAAGGAATTTTCGTCTGCCGTCATGATCGGAAGTTGCTGTCGATCCGTCGTTGATTGGATCAATATAGTTTATATTTTAATCGCAAATTGTCGGCGATCATGGCAATGAATTCCGAGTTGGTCGGCTTTCCGCGATTGTTTTGAATTGTGTAGCCGAAATAGGAATTGAGTGTATCCACATCCCCGCGGTCCCATGCCACTTCAATAGCATGACGAATGGCACGTTCCACTCGGCTGGTGGTCGTACTGTATTTTTTTGCAACGGATGGGTACAGGACTTTGGTGACGGAATTGATGACATCGCTGTCTTGAATGGTCAATAGAATCGCGGTACGAAGATACTGGTATCCTTTGATGTGGGCGGGAACACCGATTTGATGAATGATTTGTGTGACTTGTGATTCAATATCCGGAGTTTTTTCTGTTTCTTGCATTGCAACTGCTGGAACTTCTTTTCGACGATACGCAGTGAGATTTTGAACGTGTTCACATAAACTGTTGATGTTGACTGGCTTCAAAAGGCAAAGTTCGGCACCGGCATCGGTTGCTTGAATGAATATATTTTGATTGGATACGGACGATACCACGATGAATGATGGCATCTTTTCTTGTCCCCAATCCATTCCGCGCGCAGTACGCAAAACACCGATGCCGTCCAATTTGGAGAGCCAAACATCCAAAATAACAATATCCGGGTGAAAATGTCCTATTTTTAAGATCGCTTCTTCACCGTTTGCGGCTTCTTCCACGCTCGTAAATCCGGAACGCAGTAAGCCTTCTCGCATATGTTGTCGGCTTGCCGGACTTTCGTCTGCAATCAAGATTTTTACTTTGTATTCCATAGATCAATTATCCTCCAATTGGTATCATTTTTCTTGACAGGAATATTTTACCATATTTTGGAAGATTTTGCAAGTAGAAAACGTAAAAAAATATCCCCAAATTTTTGATGTAAAAACTGGTAATTTTTACCAAAATGATGAAAAACAGGAAAACAAGGAATCGGGAAGGGAGAAATGTAAAAAAAGACGAACAGGGTATGTTCGTCTGAATTCTATCTCTGATGAAAGATGTTTTTGCAATTCGATCCTATTTAATTTGTATGCTTGCAGGGCTCTTGAAAAAAATCAGTGAGATCCATTTCCCAACGATTTTCGGCATTGCGCGAAAATCCGATGGCTCGAATCAAAGTTTCATTTTGGTAATCAGCATCAAAGAAGGCACGATGAACGCCGCAAAGGTCGATAAAGTTGAGTGCGGCGCGTCCCATGACAAACATCGGTTCAAATTCATAGCCGGTCGGTTCATGAGCAAAATCGACGATTTTACCTCCCTGTGCATTCAAAGTAAATTGACAGATTCCGCGCAATTCTCCGTTTACCGTTGCACGATATGCCAACATTTCCGTGCGAAAAGGAATCCCGCAATGTGCGCAGAGCAACTCTTGTTCTTCTTTGGATTGGATGGGCAAAACTTCCAACATAATTATGAATCACCGCTTTCTGATTTGAATCTGTTTTTGTTACCGCTTAGATATGCAACCTCATCGGTCGTAAGAAATCGCCATTTTCCGACCGGGAGATTTCCCAATTTTACATCGCCGATGGCAATTCGACGCAATGCGAGAACTTTGAGCCCGACGGCTTCGCACATGCGTCGAATTTGTCGGTTGCGTCCTTCTGTCAGTTGCATTTCCAACAAGGTTTCGGCGATTCTTTTGATTTTTACAGGTTGTAATTGATACGAGTCCAAGGTCATTGGAGAGGAGAGTGCCAGCAATTGTGCATCGGTTGGAGATACGGAAACTGTAACATGATAGATTTTCGGAATCTCATGACGTGGATGAGTTAGATGATTGGTAAATTCTCCGTCGTCTGTCAACAGCAACAATCCGTCCGAGTCCATATCCAAACGTCCGACCGGATAAATTCGGACTCCTACACTGCGAGTCAGATCGGTCACGGTTTTCCGTCCTTTTTCATCCTTTGCGGTGGTGACGATTCCACGTGGTTTGTTGAGCATGATATAGGTATGCGGCTTGTCCGCGCGGGGGAGGAGGCGTTTGCCCCCGTAGATGACAACATCGTTTTCCGGTATGACGGAATCACCGAGTTTGGCAACTTTTCCGTTGACAGTGACTTTTCCGGCGACGATTTCCACTTCGGCGGCGCGGCGTGATAAAACGCCGCATTCGGAAAAAAATTTTTGCAGACGCATAGGACCTCCTGAATCGGGATGACTCAAATCATTTGAGAAACGTTATTTTTTGAAAAAGAAAGAATGAAGACGATCCCAAAAATTTTTTTGATCGGAATGACGTTCCACGGTGTAGCATGCATACAGCGGGACGGAAGCCAAGATTTCCCGAACACCGTCTCCATCGGTATCACATCGAAAAACTGCGTGCGCATAAATCTCTCCTTCCTGAATCTTGGCATATTCAAAACGCATTCCTTCAACGGTTTGCGATACCGTTCCGGAACCGATCGGAAGAGTGACATTGCATTGCTCTCGATTACTTAACAAGACGTAATGTTCTTGACCTCCGACGACGGGGAGGGAAACCAAAATTTCATCCGGAAGACACAGCGTAAAACGGCGAAGTTGCGTGAATCCGTAATCCAAAAGTTTTGTGTGGTCGTTCCAATCATCCGGCGCATGGATGGTTACAGCGATCAGACAGATCCCGTCGCGTTCGGCGGCAGAAACCAAACACCGTCCGCTTCGCTTGGTAAAGCCCGTTTTGACTCCGATGCAACCTTCATAAAGCCGGAGCAGTTTGTTGTGATTGACCAACAAACGAACGCTGTTACTGTTCTCGTTCGGAATCGTTGTTTTACGGGTGGATACGATTGTGCGGAACAATTCGTTTTCCATCGCTGCACGGGTAACCAAGGCAAGCTCGTATGCGGTCGTATAGTGTAAATCGTCATCCAAACCGTGCGGATTGGTAAAATGTGTATCGGAAAGTTCGAGTTCGGTTGCTTTTCGGTTCATTTCATTTGCAAACGATGCAATACTACCGGAAATACCGATGGCAATGGCAGTTGCGGCATCATTTGCTGATTCCAACAGCATGGCATATAACAATTGTTCCAATGTCCATGTTTCACCTTCTGTCAAATAGATCGATGATCCCTCCACGCCGACCGCTTCGGACGTGACGGTAATCACATGGTCAGGTTGACACAATTCCAAAGCAACCAGCGCGGTCATGATCTTTGTGGTGCTTGCCATGGGCAATTTTTGATTTTCCGATTTTGCATAAAGAATTTTTCCGCTTTCCGCTTCGATCAGAACGGCACTTTGCGCCGAAATTTCCAAAGAGGTTGGTTCTGCCGTTGCAGGAAAGATCAGTGCGGAGGATAACAGTGCAAGCAATGAAAAGAATAAAATCACTTTTTTTGAAATGGACATCAAAATACCCTCCGGAAAAATACATTTTGTAAATGTATATTTTTCCGGAGTGGAATTTATGTCATTTGTAAGGAAATGATGGGGAATGGTTATTTTACAATCCCTTTTTCCAATGTTTTTTCGGAGATCTTTCCGCGCTTTTGAACAGGATCATCCTCCGGAGAATGCATTTCCGTTTGGATTGCCTGTTGTTTCTTTTCCAGCTTTTTACGCTCTTTTGCTTCTTTTTTCAACCGCTTTTGTTCTTCTTTGGAAAGCGGAATTTCTTCGCCTTCCAAAATTTTTTCAGCTTCATCGGCAATACGGTCGGTATCGGCAGTTGCTTCCTGCGCCAACTTTTGACGGTATGCTTCTTCAAGGTCATTTTCCACTTTTGCAACGGCATCGTTCGATGCATCGTCCTCCTGCTCTCCCTTGACGAATACGTTTTTAATACGTCCGATTACGGCGGGAGCATTATTGATGATTTCTGCGATTTGTTCGATCGGTGTTGTTTTGTCTGGCGTCATCGGAATCAACTCAACGGTGCCTTCCGGGGAGACGGTCAAAAAACCGACGGGAGAGACCGTGACACCTGTTCCGCCGCCACCGCCAAAATTCTTTTTGCCGTCATCGTAACCTGTGGGAAGATCCAATCCGCCGGAGGCGAATCCCATGGAGACTTTGGAGATCGGAATGATGACTACGCCGGAAGGCGTGACGATCTGTTTTCCGACAATGGTGTCGGCATCAATGACGGTGCGTACTTGCTCCAAAGAGTTGCGAATGATTTCCTTAATAGAAGACTCGTTTTCCATAATGATAATCCTTTCATATATGTGTATTAAATATTTTTTGAAATTCAAAAGACGGGATTACGACTTTTGCTTTTGACGAATCGCGGCTTTTTTATACGCTGTTCCGCGTTCTTTGCGGTAGGCTAACAGCATGGCGAGTGCCATTTCAATTGCTTTTCTGATTTTGACGGAACAAATCAGATCGATGTCGGCACGGCATTCTCCGGACACATAATCCGGAATCACGTCCACGTCGCCGGCATGCCGTTGAAGGTGAACAAATTTTTCTTCCACAAAATTCAGAAGGTAGGAGGAAATTTGAATAACCACGCCGTATAGAATTGCGGTTTTGGCGGCATCGTCCGTTCCGACGGACAGGTGTAATTTACGAAGTTTGATGTGAACGTTGCCGCGGGTAACGTGATAGAGTTTTTTCAACAATGCCGCGATCATTTCCAAATTTTCTTTCAAATTCGGATTGGGACGTTTTCCGGTTGTAACGGCTTTCTGCTGTTTCTGTTTTCGTTCTGCTTTTTTGAGTGCCTTTATGCGTCGTCGTTTTTCTTTTTTTGCTTCACGCTTTTGGCGGCGCAATTCCTTACGCAAAACGGCATTTGGATTGTCACATTCTTTCAACTCTTTTGCTTTTTTGTGTTTCGGTTCTTTGTCGGATAAAAGGGTAAAGCGGATTCCGCATATCGATACAACAACGCGCAACCGTTCTTGACATAAGATGCGCAATCGAACGGTACCGAACAGGATGAACAAAACCAACAGCGCAAGAATTGCCCGTATGATCCACAGTGCAATCATGTTACAGTGTCCTCCTTTTCCGTTAGATGGGATGGATTTGCGATTACGAAATTTTCATTGTTTGGAGAAGTATCACTGTCGTTGTGTTCGTTTTCTTCGACAGTTGTTTCCGTTTCCGATGTATCCGCCGGAGTTGCGGGATTTGCCGCATCTGCCTGTGCTGCCGCAACGCTTAAGGCTTCTGTTTCCGGTAGCTCATCTAAACTGTTGATACCGAATACGCGAAGAAATTTGTCCGTTGTAACGTAAAGCATCGGTCGTCCGGGGGCATCCAATCGCCCGGCTGCCTCGATCAATCCTTTATCCAAAAGAGAGTTGACGGCATAGGAACTGTCTACACCGCGAACCAAATCCACATAAGAGCGCGTGACCGGTTGATTATAAGCAACGACCGCCAACACTTCCATAGAGGAGGCTGAAAGATTGCCTCCGCGGCGGATTCCCAAAGCTTCGCGGATATGCGTGGCAAATCTCTCTTTTGTTGTGAGTTGGCAGGTGGTCGGATAGAGCAGAATTTGAATCCCGTGGTGCGTACCGTCCTCACGATAGTGCTGTTCCATTTCTTTTACGATGGTTTTGACATCTTTGACCGATAATCCCAACACTTCGGCGAGTTTATCATACCGGATCGGATAACCGGCGGCATATAGAATTGCTTCCACTGCTTGTTCCAAATCCTGTGCGCTCGTCAATTGTTCGGCATATGGCACCGTTTCTTTTTGATTTGTTTCTGCCATTTTCGTGCATGGCTCCTTTCCGTAAGATTACTCTGCACCGTCCGGGAGAGTTTTTGCCCGTTCCGCCATGGAACGGATGATGTCATTGACATCCAAGCCGATGTCGTCGATCAAGTCTTCGTCCTCCTCGGAGAGACGATCATCCAAAAGAGCTTCCAATTTTGCTTCTGCCTCCAGATCGCTGTCATCTTCTGGTAGGAACTCTGCAGGAGACTCTTTGGCGCGGTTTCGTTCTGCGGCACGCTTGGCACGTTCCTCGGCGCGCTGTCGCTTTTTCTCTTCCAACTTCTTTTCCCGAAGGATACGGCGTTGTTCACGATGCATTTCGGCTTTTGAAGAAAGGGGAATCGGAATTGTATCATCGTAATCCGTTTTTTTATTGTCAGCCTCATCCGAATCCGGCGGTGTTTCATTGATCAAAAAACGTGTATCGGCACCATGGATGACTGTGTAAGAATCCGGATCTTCCTCAATCAAGATTTTTCTGATTTTGACCAATTCCAAAATTCCCAAAAAAATGGCGATCATATCTGCTAAAGAGACTGCGTCTTGCAATAACTCTTGCATGGATGTATCTCGTTTCTTTGACATATGATGCAAGATGCCGACGATCTTGACATCCACAGGAACGATCGGTTTGGCGACCAAGGGGGCAAACGTTTGTTTTTCGGCTTTCGGACGGCTTTCGTTTGCTGCAATGATGCGTCGAACAGCGGCACAAAGGCTTGTGACTTGTTGATCGGCAACATAGGAGGTGTCGATTGAAATTTCATCGGTATCCTTGACCATGCGTCCGCTGTAAAGTTGGTACAGGGGTAGCATTTTGACGGCGGCTTGTTTTGCTTGTTGATACCGTAACAATGCTTCAGCCAAATCGGCACGCGGGTCTTTTTCATCGGCTTCTTCCTTTGGAAGGAGCATGCGACTTTTGATGAGCATCAGCTCACTTGCCATCACGATGAATTCGCCGGCAATTTCCATATCCATATCTTGCGCTGCTTTGATGGATTCCAAATATTGATCGCAGATCATGGAGATTGGAATGTCGATGATATTCACTTTGTTTTTTTGAATCAGAGTGAGCAAAAGATCCAAAGGACCTTCAAACTGATCCAAACGATAAGTGACTGCTTCCATGAGGAGGAATGTTCCTTTCCGACCGGAGTAAAAACGGTCAATTTGCGGTACTTAACAGCATCTGCTTGAACCATGTCCAAAAGACATCGAAAATTGGCGTGGCGATCCACTCGGTCAAAGATGTTGCGATCCAATCGAACGGAGAAAAACCGAATCTGGAGAGGACAAACAGTACCAATAAAACTCCCAACATGATCTGGCGTTCGTATTGCATCACTTTGAAGTAAAGCTTGGTCGGTAAAAATACATATGCAATACGGGAACCGTCAAACGGTGGAATGGGGAGTAGATTAAATGCCATGAATAAAAAATTATAAACGGCACCTAAATAAAACAGAGTGTACACGATTTCCACACAAGTCAAGATCCATTGATTTTCTATTGTGTAAACAAGATAACTGTACCATGCACTGAAGAATCCGAAAAGCAACGCACTGACAGCACCCAAAAGCAAGTTTGCCAACGGTCCGGCGGCGGCTGAAATTGCCATGCCGCGTTTTGGATTTTTGAAATTGCGCGTATTGATCGGGACCGGTTTTGCCCAGCCGAAGCCGAAGATTAACATGCAGAGCGTACCGACCGGATCCAAATGGTTGATCGGATTGAGTGTCAGCCGCCCCAAGTTGTAGGCAGTATTGTCACCGCATTTCCAAGCGGCAAAGCCGTGAGCCGTTTCATGTACGGTGAGAGCCAAAATAATAATGGGGAAGGAGAGTAACAGACTGATGAGAACATCGTAGAGATTCCCTCCGGAAAGAATGGAAAATAACATTCCGAATTTTTCTCACTTTCTCAAGGATTGATTTTTTAATTTGATGTGATCGAGCGATTGATCAGACTCCACAATTCTTCACACCCTTCGTTCTTCAAAGAAGAACAAAAGAGAATCGGTGTATCTGTCGGTATGGAGGGGTGTGTGCGAAGAATTGTTTCAGAACGTTTTCGTTCCGTTGCATTCAATTTGTCTGATTTTGTTGCCGCTACCGCAAACGGAATTTCCGTTTCACGCAAAAAGGCGAGCATGGTTTCATCATCGGCTGTAGGACCGATTCGGCTGTCGATCAACTGGATGACCAATTTCAAACGGTCGATATTTGGGTTTTGGGTAAAATATCCGTCCGTCAAAGCTGACCACTGTGCTTTCTCTGCAGGGGAACGCTTTGCAAATCCGTATCCGGGCAAGTCCACGAAAAACAATTTTTTGTCAATGTCGTAAAAATTGATTGTAATGGTTTTTCCTGGGGCTGAGCTGACGCGCGCCAGCGATTTTCGTCCCAACAGGGTATTGATGAGTGAACTTTTTCCAACGTTGGAACGTCCAGAAAAGGCAATTTGAGCCATTGCGTCAGTCGGGAATTGATTGGGCAAGCCTGCGCTGATGCGGAGACTGACTTGATGAAGATTGAGTGCCATGTGAAGTATCCTTTTTTGAGGTGATGAAGTAAGAAACCGATTCAGGGGCGAATGGAATCCGATATTCCGGAGGTAACCGGGATAAAGTTGGAAGCGACAATTGCTTCTTGACGATCGTCGATTGTCGTATTTTCGGAGGGGAGGGGGAGCAGAGCTGTCTTCAGAATGTCTGTCGCTTTACGACAGGGGACTAAGTTCAAATGATTTCGTACCGTTGCATCCAGATCATCCATATCGCGGAGATTCTCTTCCGGAATCAATACGGTCTGAACGCCGGCTGTATATGCAGCCATGGTTTTTTCTTTTAAGCCGCCGATCGGAAGTACATTGCCGCGAAGGCTGATTTCACCTGTCATTGCCACATCATGGCGGACTTGCCGTCCGGTCAAGGCACTGATCAAGGCGGTTACCATCGTAACTCCGGCTGAAGGTCCGTCTTTCGGAACCGCCCCTTCCGGGAAATGGATGTGAATATCTTTTGCTTTGTAAAAATCTGTTGGAATCCCGTATTCTTTGGCAACCGAACGGACATAGCTGACCGCAATTTGCGCCGATTCCTTCATGACATCTCCCAAAGACCCTGTTGTTTCGATTTTTCCGGAGCCGTCCAGTACCGCAACCTCTACCTTTAACAGTGTCCCGCCGAGTTCCGTATAAGCAAGACCGTTGACGCAACCGACTTCATCAAATTCATTGATCTGTTCCGGTAAGATTTTGGGCGCACCGAGATAGGATTTGATGTCATTTCGGTCAATCGTAATATGCGATACGACTCCTGCTTCGGATAAGAGTTTTTTCCCGACTTTGCGGCAAATTGCGGCAAGTGTTCGTTCCAATGTTCGCACGCCTGCTTCTCGTGTGTAAAAATCAATGATTTCTTCCAATGCCGCGTCTGTGATTTTCAACATTTTTTTGTTCATTCCGTGTCTTTTCAGTTGCTTTGGAAGAAGATGATCTTTGGCTATTGCCATTTTCTCGTGTTTGGTATAGATGGATAGTTCAATGATCTCCATGCGATCCAACAACGGTCGCGGGATTCCGTCCAGTGTGTTTGCGGTTGCGAGAAACATGCAATCGGAAAGGTCAAACGGAATTTCTATATAATGGTCACGGAATGTTTTGTTCTGCTCGCCGTCCAGTACTTCCAAAAGCGCGGCAGTCGGATCTCCGTGTCCGTCTTTTGCCATTTTGTCGATTTCATCCAACAGGATCAGGGGATTTGACACACCGACTTGCAACAGTGCCGAAATCAAGCGTCCGGGCATGGAACCGATATAGGTCTTTCGGTGTCCGCGAATGTCGGCTTCATCTCGAATACCACCCAAAGAAATGCGGACGTATTTGCGATTCAATGCGCGTGCAACGGAAGCGGCGATAGAGGTCTTTCCGACTCCGGGCGGTCCGACAAGACATAAAATTTGACCGTTCAGATCCGGGTTCAATTGCTTGGCTGCAACATATTCCACGATTCGTTCTTTGACTTTTTCCAAACCGTTGTGGTCATGATCCAGTACTTTCTGTACAGTCTCAAAGTTTATGCGATCTTTTGTTTTCTTTCCCCAAGGCAGAGAAAGGCAAGTGTCCAGATAGTTTGCCAACAGAGCGGCATCCACCGAGTTCGGGGGCAATTTTGCCAACCGATTGTTTTCTTTTTTCAGCTTTGCTTCCGCTTCTTTCGATAATTCGGTCTTTTGGATGCGCATGGCAAACTCGGCACTTTCATCATCGTCGGCATCACCCAACTCTTCTTGAATGACTTTGATCTGCTCACGCAAATAATACTCTTTGTGATTCCGTTCCAAACGCGCGTTGACTCGACAATGGATTCCGAATTCTTCTTTCATAATGGAAGCTTCTTCGGTCAAACGGGTAATGACAAATTCCGCACGTTTGAACGGATCGACCAGCTCAAGAACTTTTTGCTTATCTTTCGGATCGGTTAAAATATTTGCTGTGATGAAGTCTGCCAATGTACCGGGATCGGCAATGTTTTTGAATGCTTTCATCAAGTTTTCGGTATTCGATGGGAAAAACTGCAGATTGTCACCGACTGTTTTGAGTAAGCGGTTGACGAGTGCTTTACCGCGGGCACCTCCGAAATCTGGCAAGAAAACATCGGTGGCAATGACATCGACCTGTCGAGCGTGATTGGCGGTATGTTGTGCGATCGTTTTTGCACGATATACTCCTTCTACCAAAACATGTACGGAATCCTGCGAAGGGTGAAACAGTTGCTTGATGTGAACCACACTGCCGTTTGAGAAATAATGCAGGCTGTCTTTTGTCTCCGAATCTGTCGAAGTTTCTTGTTCATCGTCAAAAGATGTGAGAAATACAGGGGAATCCATATATGCAGCCATTTTGACGGCATTAAAATTTTCCGTATCCTTCATGTCAATATCAAAACTGAAACTCAAATGCGGGAATACAAACGATTCCCTTAGGATGACGAGAGGGAGTGTCAGAGATTCTTGTTTTTTTGTATAGGAAGCGACCGACATTGTAAAATCCTTTCCATTCACAGCAATGTCTCGCACGGGCGAACTCAAAAATTACCGGCTTCTTACGACTTTGCATATTATAATTCATTTTATTATAGCACATTTTGTAACTGATTTCCATAGTTTTTTGAAAAAAAGTTGAAATATTCAGATTCTTTTTTACTTTTCGGTGTAAATTATTTCCAAAACGACTTAAAAATAACAGCCTTTGAAACAAAAAATAATTTTTGACTTGCATTCGATGGGTGAAAATCATATTTTTGTGTGTTGGTGAAAGATGAAATGTACTTTTTTGAAAAGTCATTTTTGGAAAAGATATTGACATTTTGATTGCAGAATGGTATAATATAAGCAAATGAAAAATTCCAATAATGGACTTGTCGGAGATGATTATGCGAAACAATCCGTTTGTGTTGAAAAGTGAATATCTTCCAACAGGGGATCAACCGCATGCGATTGAGCAAATATCGGAAGGTCTTTTGCGTGGGGAACGTATGCAGACATTGCTCGGGGTGACCGGTTCCGGGAAAACATTTACCATGGCAAATGTGATTGCACGTCTCAATCGTCCGACCTTGATTTTGGAACCGAACAAGACCTTGGCTGCTCAAGTTTGCTCGGAAATGCGGGAATTTTTTCCGGACGCGGCAGTGGAATATTTTGTATCTTATTACGATTATTATCAACCGGAGGCATATATTCCGGGGAAAGATATGTATATCGAAAAAGATGCGCTTGTCAACGATGAGATCGATCGATTGCGTCACAGTGCAACCAGCGCATTGTTTGAACGGCGTGATGTTGTGATCGTTGCTTCCGTTTCTTGCATTTACTCTTTGGGAGATCCGAGTGAATACAGCGGATTGGTTCTTGCCGTGCGACCGGGTATGCAGATCAGTCGGGATATTTTCATCCGCAAATTGGTTGCCAACAGTTATACGCGCAACGACCTGCAACTGGTACGGGATTCTTTCCGTGTCAACGGCGATACCGTGGAGTTGATTCCTGCCAATATGAGTGATCGTTCTTTACGTGTTGAATTTTTCGGAGACGAGATTGACCGTATTTCGGAAATGAATCCCGTTACCGGCGAGCTGAAACGTTCGTTATCCTATGCGGCGATCTATCCTGCGACGCACTATGCGGTTTCAAATGAAAAACGCGAGGCGGCACTTGCCGAGATTGAACGTGAAATGCAGGAACGTGCCGCTTTTTTTGAATCCGAAAACAAGTTGATCGAGGCGCAACGCATTCGCGAACGTGTTAAATATGATATTGAAATGTTGCGTGAGATCGGTTTTTGTTCCGGCGTGGAAAACTATTCCCGTGTGTTATCGGGAAGGGAAAAGGGGGCAACTCCGTTCACGCTGTTGGATTATTTTCCGGAAGATTATGTGATGTTTATTGATGAATCGCATGTTACCGTTCCGCAGATTCGCGGAATGAGCGGAGGGGATACGGCGCGTAAGAAAAATCTGGTGGATTACGGATTTCGGTTGCCGTCTGCTTATGATAATCGTCCGCTTTTCTTTTCCGAGTTTGAGGCAAGCATTCACCAAGCCGTATTTGTCAGTGCAACGCCCGGAGATTATGAACACGAGCATTCCGTGCGCGTGGCAGAGCAGATCATCCGTCCGACGGGATTGCTCGATCCGGAGGTCGAAGTTCGACCGATTGCGGGACAGATTGACGATCTGATGGGAGAAATTCGTCTTCGTGCCTCCAAGAATGAACGGGTGTTGGTGACGACTTTGACCAAAAAGATGGCAGAAGATTTAACGGAATATTTTGAGAACAATGCCATCAAAGTGCGATATATTCATTTTAATGTGGACACCATGGAGCGCATGGAGATCATTCGGGACTTGCGATTGGGCGTTTTCGATGTCTTGGTCGGGATCAATCTGTTGCGGGAAGGATTGGATATTCCGGAGGTCTCTTTGGTTGCTGTTTTGGATGCTGATAAGGAAGGATTTTTACGTTCGGAACGTTCTTTGATTCAGACCATCGGACGTGCGGCGCGGAATGCGGATGGCAAAGTGATCTTATATGCCGATACAGTGACTCGTTCCATGCAAAATGCAATTTCGGAGACCGAACGTCGTCGAACGATCCAAAGCAACTACAATAAAGAACATGGAATCGTACCCAAAACCATTGTAAAAGGAATTCGTGATGTGATTGAAGTCGGAACGACCGATGATAAGAACAATCGTAGGAACGGAACAAAGAAGGTTGAGAGAAACCTTTCCGCTGCCGAGAAGGAACGGTTGATTGAAGAAATGACAGCCGAAATGCGATCCGCGGCACAGCATTTGGAATTTGAGAAGGCTACATTCCTACGTGATGAGATTCAAAAATTACGGAACGAGAAGCCGACTGTGTCACGAAAGAAATGATGGTCGGAAGTCATCTTACAGAACAGGAGCTTATAAGTATTATGTCAAATCAAATCAGCATTCGCGGGGTACGGGTGCATAACTTAAAAAATATTGATGTGGAAATTCCGCGTGACAAGCTGGTTATTTTAACGGGATTGTCGGGATCCGGAAAATCTTCATTGGCGTTTGATACGATTTATGCTGAAGGACATCGAAGATTCGTGGAATCCCTTTCCTCCTATGCCCGCATGTTTTTGGGACAATTGGATAAACCGGATATTGATTCCATTGAGGGACTGTCTCCGGCGATTGCCATCGACCAAAAAACGACATCGAAGAATCCGCGTTCTACGGTCGGTACTGTGACGGAAATTTATGATTATCTTCGATTGCTTTATGCGCGCATCGGTATCCCGCACTGTCCCGTTTGCGGGAAGGAGATCAGCCAACAAACGACCGATCAGATCATTGACCGCCTCTTGCAACTTCCCGATGGGGAGCGATTCATGATCTTGGCTCCCGTTGTTCGTGCGCAAAAGGGCAGACACGAAAAAGTATTTGCCGATGCCGCAAAGCGCGGGTATGTACGAGTGCGTGTAGACGGAAATCTGTATGACCTGTCGGAAGAGATCGTTCTTGATAAAAACAAAAAACATCGGATCGATATTGTGGTAGACCGTTTGGTGATGCGTGAGGGAATCGAGTCTCGTCTTGGCGATTCCGTGGAAAATGCTCTTACTGCCGCCGACGGACGATTGACGGTTTTGACTGTTCCGCGAGATGAAAAGGAAGAACCGAAGGAGTTGGAGTTTTCGCAAAATTATGCTTGCGAGGAACATGGAATTTCGTTTGGAGAATTGGAGCCGCGGATGTTTTCTTTCAACAATCCGACCGGTGCGTGTCCGCACTGTGCCGGGATCGGCGATCTGCAAAGGATTGCCGTTGAACGGTTGATTCCGAACAAAAAATTGTCTCTTTCTCAAGGTGCCATTGCAGTCAACGGATTCAAAACATTGGAAGAAGAAAGTTGGAACGGACCTCTGTTTGCCGCGGTTGCTCAACGATTCGGTTTTACTTTGGAAACACCGATCGAACAATTGACCGATGAGCAATATCAGCGTTTACTGTATGGAACCGGAGAAGAACAATATGAAGTGCGGCGATGGTTCGGTAAGCAGGAGCATCATCAATTTGCAAAATTTGAAGGTTTGGTTCCTATGATCGAAACCAGAATGCAAACATATGGGAATGAGTATTATGCGCAATTTATCGAAGAAGCTCCTTGCCCGCAATGCCGCGGAAGACGTTTGAGTGATACAGCTTTATCCGTTACCGTCGGCGGATTGAATATTGATGAATTTTGCTCACTTTCGATTGATGCGGCTTTGGATTTTATCAACCGATTGGTGCTTTCCGAGACGGAACGGCAGATTGCGTCCGAAATTCTCAAGGAAATTCGTGCGCGACTCGGCTTTTTGGTCAGTGTCGGACTGAACTATTTAACGTTGTCTCGAAAGGCGGGAACTCTCTCCGGCGGTGAGGCGCAACGGATCCGTTTGGCAACGCAGATCGGTTCTTCTTTGGTTGGTGTTTTATATATTTTGGATGAACCGAGTATCGGATTGCATCAGCGGGATAATTCCAAACTGATTGCCACCCTCAAGCGACTGCGGGATCTCGGAAATACGGTGATCGTGGTCGAACACGATGAAGAAACGATGGAAAACGCCGACTATATTTTGGATATTGGTCCCGGTGCCGGGATCCACGGAGGATTCGTTGTTGCCGCGGGAACTCCTTCTGAAATCATGGAAAATCCGAATTCCGTAACAGGTGCCTATCTTTCCGGAAGAAAACGGATCGAAGTTCCGAGCATGCGCCGTCCCGGAAACGGTTGTTTTTTGAAAGTATTCGGTGCAAGCCAAAACAATTTGAAAAATATAGATGTGGAAATTCCGTTGGGGTGTTTTGTATGCGTGACGGGAGTTTCCGGTTCCGGAAAATCATCTTTGGTCAACGGGATTCTTTATCCCGTGCTGGCTGAAAAATTAAATCGTGCGATTACGTATCCCGGAAAGTTTACCGCATTGGAAGGGATTGAGCATTTGGATAAAGTGATTGCAATCGACCAAAGCCCAATCGGACGCATGCCGAGTTCCAATCCGGCAACTTACACGGGATTGTTTACCGAAATTCGTGCGCTTTTTGCGCAAACAAAGGATGCCAAAGCGAAAGGGTTTGGTCCCGGACGATTTTCCTTTAATATCAAAGGCGGAAGGTGTGAGGCATGCGAAGGCGACGGCGTGAAAAAAATCGAAATGCACTTTTTGCCGGATGTTTATGTAACTTGTGACGTGTGTAAAGGGAAACGATATAATCGTGATACGTTGGATGTACAGTATAAGGGGAAAAATATTTTTGAAGTGTTGGATATGACTGTTGAAGAAGGTGTTGCATTTTTTGACGGGATCCCTTCGATTCAACGCAAGTTGCAAACGCTTTATGATGTCGGACTGGGGTATATTAAAATCGGTCAGTCTTCCACGACGCTTTCCGGCGGAGAAGCACAACGCGTCAAATTATCTACGGAATTGTCCAAACGATCAACCGGTCGAACCATTTATATTTTGGATGAACCGACCACAGGATTGCACAGTGCCGATGTCGCAAAGCTTTTGGAAGTTTTGCAACGTCTTTGCGATGCCGGAAATTCCATTCTTGTGATCGAACACAATTTGGATGTCATTAAATCAGCAGATTATTTGATCGACCTCGGACCGGAAGGCGGGAGCGGTGGCGGTACAATTGTGGCGACCGGAACTCCGGAAGAGGTTGCACAAGTTTCAGCTTCTTATACCGGTCAATATCTGAAAAAGTATTTGAATTGTGAAAAATAGCCAATTATTCATGAAGGAAAGTGTATTTTTTGTTTTATTATCCGAATTTTGAAAAAAGGGGTTGACAAATACGCTTTAGCGTGCTAAAATGCTAAAGTATCACAGGGCAATGCCCGAAAACAAAAAAGGAGATTTCAAAAATGAAAAAACAACTTTCTTTCGTAATGGCAATTTTGATGTTGGTCGGCTGTGCAGCTGCGTTTGCTTCTTGCGGCAATAACAACCAAAACCTGACATTCGGAAAAGAAATGCTTACAGTCGCTTCGCAACTGGACGCTCTGAACGGTTTGCTCAAAGGTGATGCCGATATTGCGGTGATTGATTCCGTAATGGCAGGTTACTATATGAATGAAACCGATGAATTTGCCGATTATCAAATTCTTTCCGATACGATTCTCGCTGAAGAAAAATACGGAATCGGTGCAAAAAAAGGTAACAATGCTTTGATCGGAAAAATCAATGAAGCTTTAATCGCATTGTCCGGTACCGAGTATCAAACGATTGCCGCACAGTACGGTTTAACAGCAGATCTGCTGGTCACTTCTTCCACACAAAATCCGAATGCAAACGCAACCGATGCGTCGTGGGATAATTTGATCGGAAAAGAAAATCCGAAATTGGTTATCGGTTATACGTTGTTTGCACCGATCGCCTATTATGACGGTGACGGTCAAGACGCAAATTTGATCGGATTTGATATCGAGTTGGCAAAAGCAGTGGTTGCTTATTTGAACAGCACATATCAGTGCAATATTACGATTGAATTTTTGAAGATCGAATGGAACGACAAAGAAGAACTGTTGGAGAACGGAACGATTGATTTGGTTTGGAACGGTATGACGATTACACCCGAAAGAACCGAAGGAATGGCACTTTCCGTCCCGTATCTCGCCAATAACCAGGTTGCTGTTGTCAAAAAGAGTGAGGCGGCAAAATACGGAACGGGAAAAGATGCTTTGATGCAAGCGGCAACCGATGCGATTATCATTGTCGAAAAAGGCTCTGCCGGAGAAGAGGTCGTTTGTCCCGTGAAATAATGTCTGCTTGGCATAAAAATACAGAAATGATGAAAAGGAATAAGGATCATACGTATGGATTTTGGCTCGGTCATATCTGATCTGTGCAGAGGGTTCGGCGTTACGTTGGAACTCTTTGCACTGACATTATTGATTGCAATTCCGTTGGGATTGTTGTTTGCTTTTGCGGCAATGTCTCCGTTTAAGCCTTTGAGCTGGTTGATGAGATTGCTGATCTGGGTGGTTCGCGGAACTCCGTTGTTGTTGCAATGTATTGTTGTAACGTTTATACCGTCTTCCGTTTTGAAGATACCGAATAAAGATTTTGCGGCACTGTTGCATTTGGACAGTATCTCCTCACTGCAGTTTGTCTTTGTTTTGATCGCTTTTTCCTTAAATTACGCTTGCTATTTTGCCGTGATCTATGAAGGCGGAATCAAAAATATTCCGAAAGGACAGTATGAAGCCGGTCAGGTTTTGGGAATGACTCGTCGGCAGATTTTTGTTCATGTTGTTCTGTTGCAAGTATTGCGCAAGATCATTGCGCCGATGAGCAACGAGGTCATTACATTGGTCAAAGACACTGCACTGGCACGTGCATTGGGGATTGTTGAAATCATTTCCGTTGCCTACGAAAAGGTCAATAAATACGCGGTATTGACTCCGTTGTTGTATGCCGGTATCTTTTATCTCGTATTCAGTGCTTTGCTGACTTTGTTGGTACATTTTTTGGAAAAGAAGATCAGTTATTACGAAGTGACGTAAGGAGAACCCGAATGGAAGAAAAAGCTTATCTGGAGGTTTGCGGTTTACAAAAAAAGTTCGGTACTGCCGAGGTTTTGAAGGGAATTGATTTTTCTTTGAATGAAGGAGAAATTCTCACGATTATCGGTTCGTCCGGAAGCGGAAAAACAACGCTGTTGCGTTGTTTGAACTTTTTGGAAACAGCGGACAGCGGAACCATTTCCTTAAACGGGGAACTCCTTTTTGACGGTGCCGCGGTGCATACGAAAAAGAGCAGGGATTCCGATTTACGTGAAAAACGATTGCATTTCGGACTGGTTTTTCAGTCATTTAACTTGTTTCCGCAATATAATGTTTTACAGAATGTGATGTTGGCACCGAAATTGTTGAAAAAAGCTCCGATCGAAACGTTGGAAGCGCGTGCGAAAGAGCTTTTGGAACGTGTCGGACTTTCCGATAAATTGGCAAATTATCCATGTCAACTGTCCGGCGGTCAACAGCAACGTGTTTCCATTGCCCGTGCATTGGCATTGGAGCCGGACATTTTGTGCTTTGATGAGCCGACTTCAGCCTTGGATCCGGAATTGACCGGTGAGGTGTTGCGCGTAATCAAAAATTTGAAAAAACTCGGAAAAACAATGATCATCGTGACGCATGAGATGGAATTCGCCCGAAGCGTTTCCGACCGTGTTATTTATATGAAAAACGGAATTATCGAAGCAATGGGAACTCCGGCGGAATTGTTTGACGCCAGTGAGAATGTTCATTTGCGTCAATTTTTGGACAGCGGAAAAGATTTTTGATGCGATTAACATGGATTTTGAAAAGGGAGTAGTGATGCCGTCACTTCTCCCTCTTTTTTTGAAAAAATACTTGACATTTATATAACAAAAGTGTATAATATATCTTATATTTTTTTGAACGGATTTTTTCGGAGGTAATTATGGTGAACGAAAGTATGAGACTTTTAGGCGCGAATCGATCGGCGATCCGTGAATTATTTGAATACGGGAAAAAGAGAAAGGCTGAAATTGGGGAAGACCGTGTTTTCGATTTCAGTATCGGCAATCCGAGTGTTCCCGCACCGAAAGAAGTCAACGAAACTTTGATCCGTTTACTCTCCGAACGAGAGTTTACCGCTTTGCACGGTTACACCAGTGCGCAAGGGGATGCGGCTGTCCGCGCGGCGATTGCCGATTATATATCTCGTACACAATCCGCAGAGACTGATCCGGATTTGATTTATCTGACCGCCGGTGCGGCAGCTTCCTTGACGATTTCCCTGACAGCAATCTTAAATGCCGGGGATGAAGTGATTTTATTGGCACCTTTCTTTCCGGAGTATCGTGTGTTTGTTGAACGTACCGGCGCAAAAGTGGTATCGGTCCCGTGTGATTCTCGGACGTTGCAACCCGATTTTGAACGGTTGAAAGCTTCCATTAACGAAAAGACGCGTGCCGTCATCGTCAATTCACCGAATAATCCGACCGGAGTTGTTTTGACGGAGGAACATGCACGGCAATTGGCTGTATTATTGACCGAATGTGGCAAGAAGTACGGGCAGGTGATTTATTTGATTGCTGATGAGCCGTACCGTGAATTGGTCTATGATGATGTAACGGTACCGTATTTACCGAATGAATATCCGAATACCATCGTTTGCTATTCGTTCAGTAAATCCCTGTCTTTACCCGGTGAACGTATCGGTTATATTTTGGTTTCTCCGAAAGCCGTTGACTCAATTGCCGTCTATCAAGCCATCTGTGGGGCGGGAAGAGCCTTGGGATTTGTTTGTGCGCCGGCTCTGTTTCAATACATGATTCCGTCGGTTTTGGGAATGACCTCCGATCTTTCCGTTTATGACACCAATCGTCAATTGTTATACAATGCGCTTTGCGAGGACGGCTTTGAAGTTATCCGACCGAACGGTGCTTTTTATTTGTTCGTCAAATCTCCGGAAGAAGATGCCGCCGCTTTTTGCGAACGGGCGAAAAGCGAAGAACTGTTACTGGTTGCTTCTGACAGTTTCGGTTGTCCCGGATTTGTTCGCATTTCTTATTGTGTGAGTACCGAACAGATCAAACGTGCACTTCCGCCTTTTCGGCGGTTGGCACAAAGTTACGGACTGTGCTGAAGGGATCGGTGAGGTATCCGTGATGGAAAATGAGAAGAACAACGAAGCGGATTTGCTTGAAGAGGCAAGGATGGAGATCAATGCGGTGGATGCCGAAATGGCGCAGCTGTTTATTCGCCGTATGCGAGCTGCCGAAAAAGTGGCAGAATATAAAAAAGTACATGCGCTTCCGATTTTGGATACAGCCCGCGAAGAAGCTGTGATCCGTCGAAATGCCGCATCCGTGGAGGATCCGGCACTTCGCTCTTATTATGTGAATTTTATCCGTCAGCTCATGGAATTATCGCGCAACTATCAACAACATTTGATGACGGGAATGCGAGTTGCTTATAGCGGAACCGAAGGTGCTTATGCTCATATTGCCGCCGGAAAATT
This sequence comes from uncultured Ruminococcus sp., assembly GCA_964624685.1. GTDB lineage: Bacteria > Bacillota > Clostridia > Oscillospirales > CAG-272 > UMGS1865. The sequence goes on from CAZUYA010000004.1 coordinate 72,341, forward strand.
GTTTCCGGGCGCACAGCGTGTGGCATACGGGGATTTCAAATCGGCTTATCGTGCGGTTGAGAACGGTGACTGTGATACCGCTGTTTTGCCGGTGGAAAACAGTTATAACGGTGAAGTCGGACAAGTTACCGATCTGATGTTTTCCGGTTCTCTGTACGTGAGTGAGATGATGGAGCTTGCGGTTTCACATGATTTGTTGGTTACGCCCGGAACCCATTTGGAAGAGATTCGTGAGGTGGTCAGCCATCCGCAGGGGTTGGGGCAGTGCGGCGACTACATTCGTTCGCACGGTTGGACAACGGTAGAATATTCCAACACGGCTTTGGCGGCAAAATATGTGGCTGAAAAAAAGTTGCCGTCGTTGGCGGCAATTGCAAGCGAAGAAGCCGCCGAAATTTTCGGCTTGGAAGTGTTGGAACGCAATGTTAATTCCAGCCGTAGCAATACGACGCGGTTTGCGGCTTTTTCACGTGTGGAAAGTCGTCGGCATTCCAATCGCATGGGAGAACATTTTATTCTGTTGTTCACCGTTAAAAACGAAGCCGGAGCATTGGCAAAAGCGATGGATGTTATCGGTCGTTTCGGATTTAATTTGCGTACTTTGAGAAGCCGTCCGATGAAAGAATTGCTTTGGCAGTATTACTTTTATGTCGAGGCGGAAGGGGATATCTATACCGAAGCCGGAGAATGGATGTTGCGGGAATTGAGTATTTTTTGCGATCGACTCAAATTGGTCGGTACTTATTATAACAGCCATTCCTAACGG
>CAZUYA010000005.1:0-54558 GCA_964624685.1 uncultured Ruminococcus sp.
CCAGCAATTCCATTCTTGCTCAAAAGCAACAACTCGTCGCAGACTTGGCAGAGCAGATCAAGAATTCAGCCGCCGGTGTAGTCGTCAATTATCAGGGAATTACCGTGGATAAGGACACTGCCATGCGGAAAGCACTTCGTGAAGCAGGCGTGAAGTATGTTGTCATGAAGAATACCATGACCGGCAGAGCATGCGATATGGTCGGTTACGGTGAAATGAAGCAATATCTGAACGGAATGACCGCAATCGCAATCAGCGAAAAGGATCCTGTCATTGCCGCAAAGGTTTTGAAAGAGTATGCCGATAAGGTTGAGTCTTTCGAGATTCTTGCAGGTTATGTGGACGGTGCGGTCATCGACGCAAAAGTTGTGAATGAATTGGCGGAGATTCCGAACAAGGAAACTCTGATTGCCAAATTCCTCGGTTCCATCCAGTCTCCTCTGTACAAGTTCGCTTATGCGATCAAAGCAGTGTGCGACAAGGACGGCAATGCGGAGGAAGCACCTGCAGAAGCATAATTTTGTTCTGCATCCGCTCTTCTTTTTATCAACGGTACCGATGACCGTTCCCAATCGGAAAATCATCGGATATAAAAATTAAAATATTCATATTATTTTATTGGAGGGAAATGAAAATGGCATCCGAAAAGATTACCAATATTCTCGAAGAGATTAAGTCTCTGACCATTCTGGAACTCAACGATCTGGTAAAGGCAGTTGAGGAAGAGTTCGGCGTATCCGCAGCAGCACCGGTTGGTGTAGCGGCAGTTGCAGGCGCAGCAGCACCCGCTGCAGAAGAAAAGACCGAGTTCGACGTTATCCTTGCAAGCTTCGGCGCGAAGAAGCTGGACGTTATCAAGGTTGTACGTGAGCTGACCGGTCTCGGCTTGAAGGACGCAAAAGACCTGGTTGAGGGCGCACCGAAGGCTGTTAAGGAAGGCGTTTCCAAGGATGAAGCAGAGAAGATTAAGGCTGCTTTGACCGAAGCAGGCGCAACCGTTGAAGTGAAATAATTCATCCGAAACGGGTTGATTTTCCAATCTGTCAAACGATAACCGAAAAAGGTCTGCCGTAAACATACGGCAGACCTTTTTTCGATTCCGATATTCCGGTTGTTAGGGAAGTAACGTGACTTCGCGTTTTTCGGCGTTGATTAAAAGCGTATTCGGTTGACCGATTGTTGTGCCTTCATCTTTTCCGGTCAGTTTTTGCCATTCTTCCAGTGAAAGGTTGACGGTTTTTCCGTCTTGCGCAAAGGAACACAGGATCGGATCCTGTCCGCTGACATCCCAAATTTGATTTTGCGATGTTTGCAGGGAAAGGACAGAAGGATACGCACCGTTGCAAATGCAATGATAGATCGGCTTTCCGTCTGTGATGAGAACGTTGTTCTCCAATAAAATGCCTGCATGTGCGTCTGTTCGTGTCAAGCAGATCAAATGTGTTCCGCCGAATGCGAATACATTATCTCGCACGGTGTTGTAAGCACCGTAATGTTGATGGTAGCATTGGCTCTTGCAACGATACACGATGTTCTTTTCCACGGTGATAAAAGAGGAACCCTCGTCGGTATAAATGCCCCAACCGCCGTAGTGTGCGCTGTTTACATCGTGAATGAGGTTTCCTTCCACCACGGTTCCGTTTTGTTCGCCCAGCAGATAGATGGCACCCATATCGGACAGTTTTCCCATGCCGATGTGATGGATGTGGTTGTTGCGAATGAGGTTGCCGTAGGTCGAAGATGGGAAATAGCCCCACACCCAACCGACGGAAATGCCCGTATAATCGGTGTAGCAGATTTCATTGTCACAAATTTCGTTATGGGAAGAATGGCAGAGCAGGATTCCGCAACCGGCGGCAAACCGTTTGCCGATATTACAAATGAGGTTCCCGTTGATTGTACAATGTGCGGTTTCGGCTTCCTTCGGTTCTTCAACGGTGCGACCGAAAATCTTGATGCCGCCCCCGCCGAGGTTTTCCATTTTGCAGTGTTCAATGTGAATATCCGAGCATCCGTGGTGAAGTTCCACGGCGTGTAATCCGACACAGGAGATGTTGCAATCGCTCAGCAAACAATCTTCGGCGTATTCAAATCGAACGGCACCGTAAGCGTCAAAAACCGATTGCGCATCTGCGGCATATCCGATTTCTCCCTCCTGCAAGGGAGAACCTGCCAAAAGGCTGGTACTGACGTAATCGCCTTTGGTACACAGAAAATCCAAATTGCGGAAACGAATGCCGGAAACTTTGTTGTCCGGTGTTCCTTTGATAATTGCCAATTGCGCTTGCGTCGGTGCATAAATCTCCAAGTCGTCAATCGGAATCGACCAATCGGTGGGAATATAGTACAGCATTCCGTTTTTTACGTCCAAAAACCACTCGTTGGGGGAAGAGAAGGATTGAGAAATATTTTCCAGATAGTAGCACAGGTCAGCTGTGGAGTTGTGCTCGTAATTGGCTGACATTTGAAAACGGGAACGTAATTTCATGGTTAATTTTCCGGTCGTGCGGTCATAGCTTTCCACCGGAGAATGTTCGTCGATCCAGTAATGGTAAAAGGAAACGATGGCATGTTCCACCCCTTCGATGTCAGCCAAGTCTTCTTTTTCGGCAATGAACCAACGGGAACCGGTGCGAAAATCGGTCGGATTGGGGGTTTCGGTCGTGACTGCATGCAAGGTACCTTCCTTGGGGTAGCGGGAAAGTTCCGCGCGTGTTCCGTTGACGTAAAGGTCGCTGAACATCCAATTGCCGGATTGTACTTCCGGAATATGCAAGGAAATGCAAGGGGTTCCGTTGAAGGTATCTTTTCGGAATCCCGTTAAACGTTTTCCGCCGATAATTTTGGAACGTGTTGATCCATAGGATTCAAATGTGACATTGCGCATGGGATAACTTTTTGAAAAATGATCGTTGGCAAATTCAAAGCCGACACCGATCGGCGATTCCAAAAAATAGTCCCCCATAATTTTGACGGTGATGGGTTGCGTGACGCCGCAGGCGCGCATATTCCAAAGTAAGGTCAGTACGCGGTTCATGGTTTTGACGGGACCTGTGCCGCCGAATCCGACAGTGGAAGAAAATCCGCTGTAGTTGTCGTTGCCATCCGTTTGGGAAAGATAGATGGTAGAAGTATTGGTATAATCCAGCATGATTGTATCTCCTTTTTTGATAGTTGTTTGAATTGATGGATGTACTTGTTCGCGGTTATCCGAAGAAGCCGAGCAACAGCGAGGCACTTGCAAGAAGCGCGGGCAAGAGTTTCGGACGTTCGCGAAGAGCAAACAGGACGATTGCTTCGGCGGACAGCAATTTCAGTGCGTTGGAGAGCGGTACGTACAACGTCAAATTCCCGTTTGCCAAAATCAAAACGCCCAGCAAAGAGGAAATGTTGGAGGCAACGGTATTGCCCAGAATCATCAGATATTGGAGTGGCGAAACCGCGCGAATATTCGAAATGCATCCTTTGAAACGTCCGCGGTTTTTGACGAATAAACACAGAATCGCAAATGCGGTCACCAAGACGTTGGTGAAGAAGAACAGGGAGTTTTCGTTTGTTACCAAAGGGTCGATGGCGATGTACTTGGTGGCGACGGTGTTGAGTGTGCCGATGAGAATGATCCCGATGCAAAAGAGCAATCCGATGAGCGACAATCTTTTTTGCGTCTTTCCGTTGGAAGACGGGGTGTCATGCCCGGATTCAAAGAACAGCACCAGGATGGCGGCAAGCATCAGCAGGATGCGCAAGACCGAAAGAACCGTGAGTTTCTCATGAAACAGGAGTACGCCGGAGAGCGAGGAGAAGATTAGCGTTCCTCCGGTGGTTATGACGGCAACTTCCGCCACCCCCATGAATCGGTAGACGGGCAGTTCGGTAAAGTAAGAAGCAATTGCCAAAACGGCGATGAAGGCGGCGTATAAGATCGTTCGTTGATTGAGCGTGACGGAAAAGCCGGCGGTTGTCCAAAAGACCCCCATGGCAATTGCGCCGGTGACCAACGCATAGATCCAAATTCCGCTTCGTGTTTGCTCGGATCTGCCGTATTTTTGCATGGAAAAGGTGGACACGGCGCCGCAGAGAAAGATTCCCAGATAACAGAGAATTGTCATATATATTTGTCTTCGCCTCTTTTTTTATTTATTTTAGCATATTCCGCTTGATTTTGCAAGACAAAAGTGTTAAAATATATAGACAATATGAAACCTTGCGGAGAAGTTTATGTATTTGTTCAATATCGACCATGCCAATTTTGAAACAAACTATTTTGAAGCGGCGCGTCACATTGATGTGAACTATCCGTTGCATTTGCACTATGCGATGGAGGTGGTTTGTGTCAAGCGCGGAACCGTTTTGATGCAGGTGGGGGAAGACGTTCGTTCGTTACATGCGGGGGAATGCACGTTGATCTTGCCGTTGGAGGCGCATTCGTTTGAGACAGCGGAGTCGTCGGAGTGCTTTGTCATCGTTTTTTCCCCGGAGTGGGTTCCGGATGTGTACGAGCAGATCGGCAATTGTGTGCCGACCGTTCCGGTCTGCCGTTTGCCGGAGGAGATCTTTTTGTTGTGCGACAAAAGTTTACCGACCGAACCGCTTCGATTCGGCGATCTTCGCGCACGTGCATTGCTGTACCCGCTCACGGTGTCCCTTTTGGAGCGGTGCGCTTTTGTGCCGACCAAAAAATCTTGCACGGGAAAGGTCTTTTTGGAGGCTGTGCGCTATGTCGGTCGATATTTTCGCACGGAGGATATTTCATTGAATGTAACGGCAAAAAAGTTGGGAGTTCATCCCGTTTATTTAAGTCGGACGTTTCGAGAAAACGGCGGATTTTCCTATACGGGATATGTGAATGCCGTTCGCGTTTCCCATGCGGCGCGGCTGTTGGTGGAAACACCGGACAAGACCGTTTCCGAGGCGGCGTATGAATCCGGATTCGGCAGCATTCGTCATTTTAATCGTGCATTCAAAGCATTGTACGGTACAACACCGACACAATTTTTGGAGAGGGAACGCTCTTGAAGCGTGGTGGATCGAAAAAACACAGCGCACTTGCCGTCAGGACAAGTGCGCTGTTTGCTGTGCTGTTATAGTTGCAGAAGGTCGCGGAACGGAGTGATGTAAGCTTGCGCTCGTTCGGCATCGGATGCTTCCGCAAAGATGCGCAATAACGGTTCCGTGCCGGAGAAGCGACAAATCACGAATGAATTGTCGGCAAAATAGACTTTACAGCCGTCCTCATAGTTGACGCGGACGATTTCGGCGGGGAAGTTCGGCAGACGCTTGTCCATCATTAACGTTTTTTGAATCTCCGACTTGCGTTCTGCGGGGAACGCGAGGTTGGCTTCCACCATTTCAAACCGTCCGAATCGTTTTTCCAATTCGGACAACAGCGCGGACGGAGATCCCATGGCACATACCATTTCGATAAAGAGGGAAGCGGCATAGATGGAATCCTTCCCGTGAATGTGTCCACGCACGGTCAGTCCTCCGGAGGATTCCCCACCGAGGATCGCATCGTAGCGGTCGATGCCGGCGGAAATATATTTGAATCCGATCGGAACTTCATAGCATCGTTCCCCGAACGATTCGGCAATGCGATCCAACATGTGCGTTGTGGCAAGATTCCGAACCACGGGACCGTTCCATCCTTTGTGTGCGTGGAGGTAGTAGTACAAAAGGCAAAGAATTTCGTTGGCGTTGATGTATCGCCCGTTTTCATCTACCACACCCAATCGGTCACCATCACCGTCAAAGGCGATGCCGAGGTCGTAGTGACCGTCTACCACGCGGTTGCGTAAATCTTTCAGTCGGCTTTCCGTGGGGGCGGGAATCCCACCTCCGAAATAGGCGTCTTTGTTATCATTGATGAGATCGACGGTACAGCGTAATGATTGCAGGATCACCACGAGCGGATAGGTACCGGAGCCGTGCATGGGATCAAACAGAATGCGGAGGGCGCGGCGTTTGATGACGTCTCGATTCAGTTTTTCCAAAATGTGATCGATAAAATCGTTAAAAGGAGCATGGAGATAAGTGATCGCTCCTGTTTCTTCCCCGTGTTGGATCTCCATTGTGGGGATGGGTGAGGTGTCTTCGGCAATCAGTTGTTCCAAACGCGCGGTCGTTTCCACCGGCGCATCTCTTCCCTCATCCACGATCAATTTAATGCCGTTGTAGGAGGACGGATTGTGGCTGGCGGTGATTTCCAATCCGTAATGCAACCCCAAATGTTGCACCAAAAACATAATGAGCGGTGTCGGTGTGCTGCGCTCGATCAAAATGACGTGAAATTGCAATGCGGTCATGACTTCTGCAATCCAACGGGAGGCAACTTCGGACAAAAAGCGTCGATCGTATCCGATGACGATCGGACGTTCGGTTTTATGCTCTTCCTGCGCCAAACGGCAAACGCCGCGCGCAACTTTTTGAATGTTGGATTTGATAAAATCATCGCCGATGATGCCTCGCCAGCCTCCTGTTCCGAAACAGATTGCAGACTCACTTTTTTGCAATTGTTTTGTATTCATGTTGAATGGTTCCTTTCTTGGATCAGATTCGTTTTCATTATACCGAGTTTATCTTTGAATTTCAAGACCGGAACCGAAAAAATGGCGAAATTGAAATAGGAAAGAGCGAAAATAAAAGATGTTTCGGTCAAAAAGAGCAAGCGGTTGCTCTTCCCATACGGGACAGAACAACCGCTTTTTGATTGATTGTTTACGGCAAAGGTCGTTTTGCGGCAGAACATTCCGCGCAACGGCGGAACGGTATGCGTCGATCAGCGACCGCAGCAACAGGTGAGCAGGATAACAGCGATGATAATGATCCAAACGATGTTATTATCAAACAGATTGCACAAACAGTTGTTCATAATAGTTCCTCCTGAAAGATGTGAAGGAGCCGATAACTTTGCCCTTCTGCTATCATTTTATGACGGGAAAGGAAAAACGTGCATGAATCCTGTCGGATTGTGCCGAGCGATCGGATGTGTCACAGATAGGAAAATAACATTCGTTTGCTGTGCATATCCAAAGCCGTATAATCCGGAATTTCATATCGGTTGTCATTGCTGTCTCGAATGATCACACGCCCGGAAGCGCGCATGTGTTTGATGTCACTGTGGCGATTTCGGATGCGAAACGTGACACATCCGCGATCGGTTTCCACCGTCCATTTCAGAGTTCCGAATTTTTCTTCGCTTTTGAGTAATGCCGTAATGCGCGGGATCATGTAATATTGAGCAAAACAGTCCTCCAAAGCCTGAACGGATTCCTCGTCCAACTCTTTGTAATCGCGGATCAAAGCAATCTCGCGTTCATTTTCATCCATCAATGTAATATACATGGTGGTATTGGAAAACGGGAAAAGACGGCGCGGTTCCAAATTTTCAATGCAAGATCCGTCTTTGAGTGTTAAGGAAACGCGATAAACATCGGTCTTTTTCAACCGTCCCGTATATCGATCTACGTAAATTCTACTCATTTTGGATACCTCACTCAAAATTTTCCTCACGGCGGGATTGCGCCACTTTGTCGGACATGGATTGAATTTCGACCAATCGGTAATATTTTCCTTTTTTCTCCATCAGTTCCTGCGGCGTGCCGTATTCCAGAATCTGACCGTTATCGACCACAATGATCTTGTTTGCTTTTGAGAGTGTAGAGAGACGGTGTGCAATCATCAATGTGGTGCGTCCGCTGATCATGTGCTCGATGGCATCTTGGATCAAGTGTTCGGTTTCGGAGTCCACCGAGGCGGTTGCCTCGTCAAAGACCAACATTTTCGGATTGCGGAGCATGGCGCGGGCAATGGAGATCCGTTGGCGTTCTCCGCCGGACAGACCGACACCGCGTTCTCCCAAAACGGAATCATACCCGTCCGGTTGTCGGATGATAAATTCATGTGCGTTTGCAATATCGGCGGCATTGATGACCTCATCCGTGGAAATGCTGTCGTCGCCGTAAGCGATATTATTGTAAATGGTGTCATGGAACATCATCGGTTCTTGCTGAACATATCCGATGTGTGAACGGTAATAGTGCATATCAATATCCCGAATATCCACACCGTCCACCGTAATTTGTCCTTCATAGTGGTCGTAGTAGCGAAGCAACAGATTGATGAGTGTGGATTTTCCAGACCCGGTGGTTCCGACGATGCCGACAATGTCGCCCGGCTCGATGACCAAATTGATGTCTTTGAGTACTTTTTTCGTGCGGTCAAAGGAAAAATTGACGTGCTTGAATTCGATTCGTCCGCCCATGTTGACATCGGTATTTCCTTGACCGAAGTCGTGTTCCGGTTCGGCATCCAAAATATCCATAATCCGTTCAGTGGATGCCAGCGCGTTTTGCGTGGAATCCGAAAGATTTGCAAAGAATTCCACCGGACCGTAAAACATGGTTGCATAGGAGATGAAAGAGACTAAGAGACCGACCGAAATGGTGCCGACGGTATTGGTCTCGATGGCATCAATGACCAAGTTCCCTCCCAATCCCCAAATGACCACACTGCCGCAAGCGATCAAGGCATTGACGACCGCGGGATATGTGTGCAGAATTTTGCCGGCTTTGGAATCGGTGACGCGCCAATCGTCCACACAGGCTTCAAATCGTTTGACCGCATTCTTTTCATTGGTAAAGGATTTGATGACTCGGATTCCCGGAATGGTATCGGTCAAGGTGGAGGTGACAGCCGCCGAACGACGCCAAATGCGGCGATAGAACGGAGCGATCTTTTTGCGGAAGATGCGCGCGCCGATGACGACCAGTGGAACGGGGATGAGCGAGTAGAGCGTCAATTTCCAGTTGATACACAACATTACGATGATGATGCCGACCATTTTGAAAAATTGAACGACAACTTCTTGTGTGATGCGAAGCATGAAGGATTGCAGTGTGGCAGTATCGCTGCTGATGCGGTTGATGACGGAACCGGTGGAGGTTTTGTCGTAGAATCGCATGGGGAGGTGTTGTGCTTTTTCATAGACTTCGCAACGAATACGCGCAACGATCTTGTTGCCGGAGCAACGTAAGAGGTAGCCGCGGACACCGCCCAAAGCATGTTGCAACAAGTACAGGATCACAAGAGCAATTGAGACGTAGGCAAGCATGTCCCGTTTCATGTTGGGTAGAATGTCATCGACCAATGTGCTGGTCAGCATGGGCGGCAATAATGCCATAAACGTTGTCAAAATGGAAATTATGACGGAGACTGCCAAGATTGGCATTTCCGGTTTGATGTAGACGGACAGCTTTTTGAACAGTTTTCCTTTGTTCATGCAATTGATGCAGGCGACACCGGGGGAGGAGAGCGTCCGTCCGCATTTCGGGCAAACGGAAAGCAGTTTGGTATATGCCGCGTCCACGGCTTCAAAAGCTTCCTGCGGTCGGAGACCGTTCAAAATATCGGTGACGTAGTTGACTGCCGCATCACATAGAGAGGCGATGGTGAAATTGAATCGAAAGAGGTCGATCAGAGAACCGTCTTTCTTTTGAATTCGCATCAGTCCGTTTCCGTACATTCGCTTGTTATAAATTTTTTCGATTTCGCCGAATGCGATCTTTTCGGAAACAGTTCCCGTATCAGACGCATAGGTAAACAGATGTGCGTGTGTGGCTAACAGGATCAATGTCCCGTAGGATGCCGCTTTGGTGATTTCGCCCGCGATTGCAAAGAGAATCGGTTCCGAAGGGTCGGTCAGAGCAGTGAGCTGTCGGATGTCTTTGTCGTCCAGTTGCAAATTGGTTAGAAACGGAAGAGCCATGATCGTATTTGACTGCCGAGGCAGTTCTCCTTTTCGCGTATGGTTTGCACCATTATAGCATATTTTAACGAGATTGGCAAGTGATTTTTCGGATTTTTTCGATATAATTTTTTTGTGCAATCTCACGGACGGATATGCAGGATTTTTTGCATATATGCAGATCGATGCGCGGCAAATGGGATTCCGAGACCGGTTGACGGATCAAACATGGGACTTGTCGTTGGCAATGCGTCAAATTTTTTTCGGCAAAATGCCGATTCCCCAATTGCACGGTTGCAAAAGAAGGTTGAATCTTTTTTTGATCGGTCAATATGAAAATTTTCCTTCAAATTAAGAAACTGTGAGGATGAAAAAGGAAAGGAACAAAACCAAAGATGTAAGTAGCGAAAATTAAAGAAAAAAAACCAAAATCCTATAGAAAACAAAATACAGATGTGATATAATACAATCATACGGGCGCACTGTATTTCGTGCGTCGAAAAAATCAAAAACAATGAAAATGAAAAGGAGAGCGATCAAATGTATCATTTTCCAATTGGTGTTGTGGTGGAATCCTTCCGTAAGGAGATCCACGATGCCATTCGTGAGGCTGCTCGTTTGGAGTTGGACGGAATCCAGATGTACGGTACAAGAACCGGATTTACGCCTGAAGATTTGACGACGGAGGCACGCCGCGAGTTGTTGCAATTTGCAAAGGACAACGGGGTACGTTTTTCGGCAATTTGTGGTGATTTTGGTCACGGTTTTATGAACCGGGAATCCAATCGGATCTATGTGGAACGTTCCAAACGTGTGGTGGATCTGGCGTTGGATTTGGAGACTAATATTGTCACAACGCATATCGGCGTTGTTCCGGAAGATAAAAATACCGAACGCTATCAGATCATGCAGGAAGCATGCTATGAGTTGGCACAGTATGCTGACAGCGTTCATGCGCATTTTGCCGTGGAGACCGGTCCGGAGACTTCTGCCGTGTTGGGAGATTTTTTGGATTCGCTCGGCTCTTGCGGTGTCGGTGTCAACCTGGATCCCGCCAATCTGAAAATGGTTACGGGAGATGATCCGGTCAAGGCGGTGCATCGTTTGAAAAAATACATTGTGCATACTCATGCCAAGGACGGCGTGATGCTGTATCGTACCAATCCGGACTATATTTACGGTGTTATTCCGAAACCGGAGGATATTCAGAATATCGACGCATTCCGTGAAGAACCTTTGGGAGAGGGCAGTGTTGATTTCCCTGCATACCTCAAGGCGTTGGAAGAGATCGGATACAAGGGATTTTTAACAATCGAGCGCGAGGCAGGTGCCGATCCCGCAAAGGATATTGTCACCGCTGCAAACTATTTGAGAAAAATTATCAAGGAGAATTAAGAAAATGGAAAAGATTATTGCTGTGATCGGTTGCGGACGGATCGCCAACGCCGCACATTTTCCGGCACTGTCCCAAATGGAAGATGTCAGAATCAAATATGCGTGTGATTTGATCGAGGAAAAAGCCAAGAGTGCGGCTGAAAAATGGGGTGCCGAGCAGGTCATCACCGACTATCATGTTGCACTGTCCGATCCGGAAGTGCAAACGGTTTATGTATTGACGCCGAACTATGCGCATTATGTCATCAGCATGGATGCGTTGAAAGCCGGGAAAAATGTATTTTGTGAAAAACCCATCACCATCAATTATGCACTTTCCAAAGAGATGGCAGACGAGGCGGCAAAGCAGGGCAAATTGCTCAACATCGGCGTTTGCAACCGCTTCCACGAATCGGTTTGCCGCATTGCGAAAATGGTTGAGGAAGGCAAGCTTGGTGATGTCTATCATATTTATTGCTCTTTCCGCGCACATCGTTGCATTCCGGGACTGGGTGGTTCCTTTACCAACAAGAAAGAATCCGGCGGTGGCGTTTTGATCGACTGGGGCATCCACTATTTGGATTTGATTCTTTATATTTTGGGCGGTGCAAAGCTCAAGACTGTCAGTGCGGACACTTACAGCGAAATGGCAAAAGATATGAAGGCTTATCGTTGCAAGAGTATGTGGGCGGAAGATACCAGAAATGTAGAAAACGGAATCAACGACGTGGAGGATTTTGTGACGGGTTATGTTCGTACCGACAAGGCATCCATTTCCTTTAACGGCGCATGGGCGCAGAATATCGGCATCGGAGACACCTACATTGACTTTTTGGGTGACAAAGGCGGTGTCCGATTGGATTATTGCGGTCATTTCACTTTCTTCGGTTCCGATTTGTCCGAAGATCGTCCCGATTTTGAAATTCCGGATATGTACTATGCAGAGGATGCCGATTTTCTGGATGCATGCGAAACCGGACGCAAAAACAGAAGCTACATTGACAATATTTTGGAGAGTGCCAAGCTGTTGGATGCAATCTATCAATCGGCAGAGAAACATTGTGAGATCAATTTTTAAGCCACACCGGTCGGTGGGTTGATGAAAAAGAGGGAGTACCGAATAAAATCGGTATTCCCTCTTTTTTTCGATATTTGGCATTTGATTTGCTTTTACATTCGCTTTAACAAGTGTGCCGCCTTCAACAGTCCGCGTTGATGTAATCGGTAACCCGTGCGGCGCGAAACGCCCAACAAAGCAGCTGTCCGTTCGATGCTTTCTCCTTTGACATAGTGATAATATAAGAGCAATTTTTCGCGGCTTGCTTTCATTTTTCCAAGGAGCATTCCGACCTCATACATTCGTGCGTGCCAATAAGCTTCATCACCGGCAAGGACATCCTCACAGATTCCGGACGGATCGAATCGCTCTTTCCGTTTTCTTTCATATTTCTGTAATCCAAGCATATCGGCACACAATCGGTATCCGCATAAAAAATCTCTTGCGCGTTCCAGTTCGGCTTGTTCTGTTTCTGTCAATATCATTTGATTTACCGTCCTTTTCTGTTGATGTTCGCAAATCCGTAGTATCCGATGTTCAAGCTTTTTACAAAATTCCCCTTTTTTTGTAAAAAAATCAGGGTTTTTGTAGAAAAATGCAGAGTTGCTCTTGACATTCGTTCGGAAATCCGTTATACTATTGATGTGCATTATCATTATATCGCATTTCCGAAAATATGTCAATAGATATTTCGGTTTTCATAAATATTTGGCACTTTCAACAAATTCATAAACTGATTTTGTGAAAGTTGCCGCATTCGATATGGAGGAACGCTTATGGACTATTCCTTATTTGAGCGGTTATTGCACAGCCATGCTGTGACTGTCTATCAAGTTGCCAAAGCAACGCACATTTCCGCGTCTACGTTTACCGATTGGAAGAATGGAAGATCGGTTCCCAAGGCTGATAAACTTGCGCGGATCGCCGACTATTTTTCCATTAGTTTGGACGAATTGCTCGGTACGGAAAACGGTCAACGTGCCGCAGAGCAATCCTATAAAAGTTTGCGTGCCAAAAAAATGGTTCCCGTCATCGGAATCATTCGTGCCGGTTCGCCCATCGTCACAGATGAAACATTGCTCGGACGTGAATTTGCCGATGTGGACGATGTGGAGGATTATTTCTATTTGGAAGTTTGCGGGGACAGCATGAAAAATTGCGGCATTATAGAAGGATCGCTGGTTCTATTCCGTAAGCAGCAATATGCTGAAAACGGCGATATTGTCGCTTGTTTGGTGGACGGAGACAGTGCGACGGTCAAGCGATTTTCCAAACAGAACCATCGCATTGTGCTGTCACCGGAAAACGAGGACTACAAACCGATTGTCCTTACACCGGAGGATTTTGAAATCGGTCGCGCTCGTATTCTCGGTGTGGCATTGGAAGTCAAAACAAAATTTTGAGCTTTTTGTAAGGAAAGGAAGTATATGATAGCAATCAGTGTAAACGATTTATCCTTGAGTTTTGGGACCGTACCGATATTGGAACGAATTTCATTCTCCTTGGAAGAAGGCGATAAACTCGGTATCATCGGTGTCAACGGGTGCGGAAAGTCTTCACTTTTTCGATTGATTATGGGAACATTGGAACCGACGGAAGGAGAAATTTACATTTCCAAAGGAAAATCCGTCGGGATTTTGACGCAGGACGGTGCGTTCGATTGCAACGATGCCGAGCAAACCGTATTGCACAGAATGTATTCCGCATTTCCGAAATTGTTGCAAATGGAACGGCAATTGAGCGAGTTGGAAGCGGCTTTGAAAGATGCCGATGCGCGTACCATCTCCATGTACACCGATTTGCACGAACGGTTTGTACGGGATGGAGGATTGGAATTTCGCGGACGGTGTGTCGCTATCCTGCAACGGCTCGGATTTGACAGTGTGATGCAAGCGCAAACGGTTGCCACGCTGTCGGGCGGTCAACGCACTCGTCTTGCGCTTGCGATCGAGCTGTGTCGTGAGCCGGATATTCTTTTGTTGGATGAGCCGACCAATCATCTTGACATTGAAACTTTGAGCTGGCTGGAAAGCTTTTTGAAGACGTATCCAAAGTGCGTGATGATCGTTTCCCATGACCGCTATTTTTTGGATCAGGTCACGAATAAAACATTATCCATTGAACATCATCGGGCAAAACTGTATCATGGCGGTTATACACAAAGCATGGAACAACGTCGGTTGGATCGCGAAGCGGCTGAACATCGTTGGAAAAGTCAACAAAAGGAGATTGCGCGTCAGGAAGCGTACATTGCACAACAGCGCGCATGGAATCGGGAACGCAACATCATTGCCGCTGAAAGTCGTCAAAAACGATTGGATAAAATGGAACGCTTGGAACGTCCGCAAAACGATCCCCGCGCCATTCGAATGCGATTTTGGGAAGCGATTGCTTCCGGCAACGATGTTTTGGATGTGCGTGACTTGAGTATGGGATTTTCCGGAAGACTGTTATTTGAAAATCTTTCTTTTTCGGTCAAACGGCGGGAACACATCATGATCATCGGTCCCAACGGATGCGGAAAATCAACGTTGGTCAAACTTTTGTTGCACCGTATGGCACCGCTTTCCGGTACCGTTACGGAAGGGGATCATGTTTGTGTCGGATACTATGATCAGGAAAATCAAAATCTTTCCCCCGATCAAACGGTTTTGGATGAGCTGTGGAATGCTTATCCGACACGCACCGAAACCGAGATTCGCAATACGCTGGGGTTGTTTCGGTTTACGGGCGACGATGTGTTCAAACTTGTGTCCGTACTCAGCGGTGGCGAACGTGCACGGCTGACACTCTCCAAACTGATGTTATCTAAAATGAATCTGTTGATTTTGGATGAGCCGACCAATCACTTGGATGTCGATTCCCGTGAAGCCTTGGAGAGTGCATTGGAACAATTTGAAGGTACCGTGATTACCGTTTCGCATGACCGTTATCTCATCGAAAAATTGGCAACGCGCATTTTGGAGTTGCACCCGGGAGCTGAATTTGGTGGAAATTTATTGGATTATTCCATCGACCATCCCGGAAACGCATATACTGAGTTTCAGCAGTACAAAACGTTGCGGCGAGAACAGATCGGCTCTTCCGCTGTCGGAACCACTGTACCGAAAGCGGTTGGGAGCAATAAAGAACAGTATTTGAAAAATAAGCAAGCTGTTGCCGAAGCGCGTAAGCGAAAAGCGCAAGTGGAACGTATGAAAAAGGAATGTGATACGCTGGAATCGGAACTGACGAAGATCGAATCGGAATTGTTCGGATCAGCCGCCTCCGACTATTTGCGTGCTGCCGAGTTGGATGAACGAAAAACGGAAATCGAAACAAGACTGATGGATCTTTATGAGGCATTGGAAGCCGAAGAAACGGAGTAACTGTTATGCAAACACAAAAAAACAATCGTTCAAACGGTTTGATCCGGCGTTTTTTGCCGTACTATCGAAAGTATCGCGGGGTACTGATCTTTGATCTGTTTTGTGCCGCGCTGACGACTGTATGTGAATTGGTTTTGCCGATGATTGTCCGAAGAATCACCGGTGCCGCCTCCTCCGAAGGATTGCAAGATTTGACGTGGCGGTTGATTTTGGTCAGTGGCGGGGTTTATATTTTATTGCGGATTGTCGATACCGCCGCCAACTATTACATGACTTCGATCGGTCATATTATGGGAACAAAGATCGAGACCGATATGCGGCACGATCTGTTTGAGCATTTGCAAAAGCTGTCTTTTTCATATTATGACAACACAAAAGTCGGTACGTTGATGTCTCGCATGACAAACGATTTATTCGATGTGACCGAATTTGCGCATCATTGTCCGGAAGAATTTTTGATTGCCGGTATCAAGATTATCGGCGCATTTATTCTGCTTTGTACCATCAACATTCCGCTGACGCTGATCATTTTTTCCGTAATTCCCGTGATTCTCGTTGCGTCTGTTATTTTTCGCCGAAAAATGCGGGATAATTTTCGAGCCTCCCGCCAACAGATCGGTGAATTGAATGCTCGTATCGAGGATAGTCTCCTCGGTATTCGTGTTACAAAATCCTTTGCACGGGAGGATGTGGAGCAAGACAAATTTTCCAAAGGAAACCGCGAGTATCTTGATATTAAATCGGCACGGTATCGCATTATGGGTGCTTTTCAATCCTCCACGCGCTTGTTTGACGGCATTATGTATATTGTGGTCGTTATCGTCGGCGCAATTTTCATGCTGGGGATTGACGGACTGCCGACCATCACACCTGCCGATTATGTGGCATATTTGATGTTTGTTTCCACATTGTTGACATCGATCCGACGCATCGTTGAATTTTCCGAGCAGTTTCAACAGGGGATTTCCGGGATCGAACGGTTTACGGAAATCATGGATACGGAACCGGAATTGACCGATGCTCCCGATGCCGAAGACTTGAAAAATGTTTGTGGAAAAGTGGAGTTTTGTGATGTTTCGTTCCGTTACGAGACCGAAACCAAAAATGTTTTAACGCATTTGAATCTGACTGTTCGTCCGGGAGAAAGTATTGCATTGGTCGGACCGTCCGGCGGCGGAAAATCCACACTTTGTTCTTTGATTCCGCGGTTTTATGAAGTCACGTCCGGAAAGATTCAAATTGACGGTCATGATATTCGCCATGTGACGTTGCATTCTTTGCGCAGTTGCATCGGTGTGGTGGCGCAGGATGTTTATCTTTTTTCCGGCAGTATTAAGGAAAATATCGCTTACGGAAAAAGTAATGCAACCGACGAAGAAATTGAAACCGCCGCAAAGCTGGCAGGGGCGCATGAATTCATTTGTGCACTTCCGAATGGTTATGAGACGGATGTCGGAGAACGCGGTGTGAAACTCTCCGGCGGACAAAAGCAACGGATCTCCATTGCGCGGCTGTTCTTAAAAGATCCCCCCATTCTGATTTTGGACGAAGCGACCAGTGCTTTGGATAATGAAAGCGAGCGTTTGGTGCAACATTCGTTGGAAACGTTGGCAAAAGGACGGACAACATTTACCATTGCACATCGGTTGACGACCGTGCGTAATGCCGATCGCATTTTGGTATTGACCGAAAACGGCATCGAAGAAACGGGAACCCACGACGAATTGATGGTACGAGGCGGGATCTATGCCGATCTGTATCATCTGTATTCCAATATTGGATAATTTCTCAAGATTCAAGCAGGACTTCGGTGCATCCGATGTCCTGCCGTTTTGTTTATCGCCGGCGAAATCGTCTCGTTTCCTTTGTGCTGACGGAGTGTTTTGGAGGATATTTGCTATGGTAATCAGAGGAATCGCATTAACCTTCGACGTGCCGACCTTGGAAAAATCCAAGCGAACGGTTGACAAATTCATTTGTATATGATATAATATCGCTGTACGAATGCGCCGAACCTCAAGATCGCTTACCGGGAGATGACGAGGACAGGCGAACGCTTTTTACTTTGCAAATTTGCAAGGAAGGAGAGATCCGATAGCGATGAAGGTTTTAATTTTATCTTTTAAGGCGGGCGAGGGACACAATTCTGCTGCAAAAGCGATTCTTGAGCGTGTGGAACAGGAAGGACACCAAGGCGAAATTGTCGATTTTTTAGGCTTATTCAGCGATAAGATCAGCAACGCGGTCAATACGACTTATGTGGGAATCGTGAAGCATGTTCCGGCTTTGTTCGGTTCTTTTTACAAGTTATCTTTGGGATTTAGCCATTGTTTTCCGCATTGGCTCAAATCGCCGTTGTATTTGGATAGTGCGATCGTTTCCAAACGATTATATGCGTATATGCAAGAACACGGTCCTTATGACGGTATCGTGGCAACGCACTTGATGCCGGCTCAGGCATTGGCGTATATGAAAAAACACGGTTGTCAGTTGCCTGTGACGATCGCGGTTGCAACCGATTATACCTATTACCCGTTTTGGCAAGAGGTTGCCGGTTGCGATTATTATGTGATCCCGAACGAAGATTTGATACCGACTTATGTCAAGCGCGGTATGCCGCGTGAGAAATTGTGTCCTTACGGAATTCCCATTCGGATGTCCTTTGTTGATCTTCCCACCAGGGAAGAAGCACGTCTTGCATTGGGATTTGATGCCGATACGATGCTCTATTTGGTTATGGGAGGCAGTATGGGTGCCGGGAGTATGCAAAAATTCGCAAAAAGATTTCATGAGAATCTTCCGGAAAATGCGCACATGGTGATTGTTTGCGGTCGAAACGAGACGTTGCTTGCTTCCTTGGAAAAGCGATTTTCCGGTGTTCCGAATGTGCACTTGATCGGCTATACGAACGACATTCCGAACTATATGATGGCATGTGATGTGCTTTATACCAAACCGGGCGGATTGTCTTCCAGTGAGGCATTGGCTTGTCAGATTCCAATGGTTCATACTGCACCGATTCCGGGGTGTGAGAGCGATAACTTCCGCTTTTTTACGCAACATGGTTGCTCACTCGGTGCCAAGCGGATCGGGAAGCAGATTCAATGCGGATTGGAACTGATGAAATCTCCCGAATTACGGACGCAAATGCGGGCGGCGCAGTCCCGGTGTGCCAAAGCCGACGCTTCCCTGAATATTTTTCGTCTGATCGAACAATCTCGAACCGAAGATTGTGAGCATGAAAATGCAGAATGATAAACTCTACCGAAAGCCTCCGCAAACGGATCATCCGTTTGCGGAGGCTTCTTCTATTCCATTCCCCGTTGGATTCCGGTTGATTGTCTTTTACTTTGACATTTGAAAAAACAATTTGAATTTTTTGTTCCGTTCATAAAAAGATGGGGACGGACGTATAGTGAAGTAAAAAGGAAGACGGAGGGAACCATGTTAAGGACGCAGGAACGCGGAACTGCAGCCGGCGGATTGAGTGAGACGGAAGCTGAGCTTTCCAGACGGAAATACGGCGCAAACATTTTGACGAAAAAAAAGAGCAAAAGTTTTATGCGGAGATTCGTATCGAATCTGAACGATCCGGTCATTCGGATTTTGCTCGGGGCATTGGCATTGAATCTGCTGTTGGTCTTTCGGAATGCCGATTGGTTGGAGACGGTTGGAATTGCCGTAGCGGTTTTTCTTGCCACTTTGATCTCGACGTTATCGGAACACGGATCAGCCAAAGCTTTTTCAAGACTTTCCGAACAAAATGAGAACGGGACATGCCGCGTGCGTCGGAACGGGACAGTGCGGGTAATCCCGTTTTCGGAGGTTGTTGTCGGAGATGTTTTGCTGTTGTCGGCGGGGGAACAGATTCCTGCCGACGGACGGTTGCTTGCGGGAGAGATCCGCACGGATCAATCGGCGATGACGGGAGAGAGCAAAGAAATTCGCAAATATCCGTCCTCCGACAGCTGTATGGATCCGACTTCTCCGTCGTCGTTGTTTCGCGGATGTAACATCACGGCTGGCAATTGCGAAATGGAAGTGACGGCGGTTGGTGACCAAACTTTTTTGGGCGAAATTTCCAAGGAGATTCAATTGGAACAAAGAGACAGTCCTTTGAAACGTCGCTTGGCAAAGCTTGCCAAGCAGATCAGTGTTTTGGGGTATATCGCAGCCGTTTTGGTGGCTCTGGCATATTTGTTTCACACCATTGTCCTGGACAGTGGGATGCAGCGGGAATTGATTCTGTTAAAGCTGACCAATATCGGGTATCTGTGTGATCGGTTATTGCATGCGTTTACATTGGGGTTAACGGTCATCGTCGTAGCTGTTCCGGAAGGCTTACCGATGATGATCGCCGTGGTTCTATCGGCAAATATCCGGCGAATGGTCAAAGATCAGGTTTTGGTTCGCAAGCCGGTCGGCGTGGAAGCTGCCGGAAGTATGGATCTGCTGTTTACCGACAAAACGGGAACTCTGACGGAAGGAAAAATGCGTGTGGACAAAATCCTGCTGTCGGATCGTCGGCAAGTGACAATGAAGACATTGAATCGAGAAGGCGGTGCCGTGACGGAGTTGATCCGCCTTTGCTTTCGATATTGCAGTGAAGCGACGGTCGGAACGGATGCGTCCGGAAAGGCGATCGCCATCGGAGGAAATGCAACGGCACGAGCGTTGTTGGAAAGTGTGATGCAGGATCCGCTACCGTTGCAATATCGTGTGACATCTCGGCTACCGTTTGACAGTGCGCGTAAATATTCGGCGGTGAGTTTACATGGGAAACGGAATTTGACGTTTGTGATGGGAGCACCGGAAGTCTTGTTGCCACACGTCCATCAAGCGTTCGGACAGTCCGGTGAAATTGGCGGATTTTCCAAGGCAGAAACGGAAAAGCAAATTTCGGAACAGACGGCGCATGGTGGCAGAGTGTTGGCGATTGCCGTTTCCGGAGAACAGATCCCCGCTACACGATATGCAAACGGGATTTACGGAACGTTGATCTATATCGGTGCTGTTTGTCTGTCCGATCCGTTGCGAGCGGAGGCATGTGATTCTGTTGCAAAACTTTTAGATGCCGGTATTCAAGTGGTTATGATGACGGGAGACAGCCCGCAAACTGCCGATTTCATTGCACGTCGTTGCGGATTGTTTCATGAATCGACAAATCTGATTTTGACGGGGCAAGAGCTGTCAAAACTATCCGATGCCCGTCTGCGGGAGTTGCTTCCGCGCCTTTCGGTCGTCGCCCGCGCGCTGCCGACCGATAAGAGTCGCTTGGTGCGGATTGCACAGGAAGCGGGGCGAGTTGTCGGAATGACGGGCGACGGGATCAACGATGCCCCGGCGTTACGTCGAGCCGATGTCGGTTTTGCGATGGGTGGGGGAACCCAGGTTGCAAAGGATGCCGGTGATATTATTATATTGGATAATCATTTGGCATCGATCGTTCGTGCGGTTCTGTACGGACGCGGAATTTTCAAAAGCATTCGTAAATTTATTACATTGCAATTGACTATGAATTTTTGTGCGGTTGGGGTGACCATGATCTGTCCTTTTTTAGGGGTGGACTCTCCGGTGACCGTAGTACAGATGTTGTGGATCAATATGATCATGGATACGTTGGGCGGTTTGGCATTTGCGGGCGAACCGGCACTGCCGGATTATATGAAGGAACCACCCAAACGACGGGATGAACCGATTTTGAATCGTTACATGGTGAATCAAATCGCATTGCTCGGTTCGTTTACGGTCTTTCTCTGCTTGTTTTTCCTCAAGTCGCCGACCGTGACGGCAGTCTATCGAAATGCGCCCGATCAAATTTATTTGCTGACCGCATTTTTTGCCTTGTTCATCTTTTCATCGGTTTTCAATTGCTTTAATGCAAGAACGGATCGACTGAATTTGGTTGCCGGATTGCGCAAAAATCCTATATTTCTGATGATTATGGCGGCGATTCTGGTGATTCAACTCGTCTTTGTATATGTCGGCGGTAGTGTCTTGCGCACGGCACCTCTGACTTTTCGGGAACTGCTTGTGACGATGGCACTTTCATTATCCGTCTTTCCTGCCGAGCTGTTGCGGAAAGCCTTGTGGCGATTGCGCGGACGAAAAAACGGGTTTTAGATCAATTGCAGTTGGGATAACGGGCATGTGTGAATCGTTCGGCTGATGCTGAATGTGCACATGCCCGTTTGTTGTGACGGGTATGCTTCATAGGGGATTTTGGATACACTGTGCCGTTTGCCTGTATTCTTTTGCGCGGCGCAGTTCGGCTGTCGCATATTCGGCGGCACGCTTTCCGGCAAGAGCGGCATTCGGAAGACCGCCTGGCGAGGAGAGCCATTGTGTTGCCAGAGAGAATCGTTTCAAACCGGGGATGCGGGAGGGAAGTTGTCGCAACGGGGTTTGCGGTGTAAAAGCATAGGAAAGAAATGCACCGGAGCGTGCGCCGAAATATCGGTGATAGGTCGCCGGTGTCCATACGTCCAGACAGTGTAAACTGTCCTTCAACTCCGGCATTGCTTTGGCAATTGCTTCTTGTGTTTGTGCGGCAACGATTCCTTTTTGCTTGCGATATTCTTGGGGGCGTTTTGCCAAAGAGATCCACGCGTCGGCTTCTTCTTTTGTCAAAAAGACAAGTGTTTGAAGAACGGTTTTTCCGTTCGGTGCAAATTGCGGTTCATGAGAAAATTCTCGAATCGGAAGTCGTCCGTTGCTTCTGGATGAAAAGGACGGTGCGTCGATGATGCGCGTGCCAAAGGGGCGGAATGCTTGCAAATCGCAAAGGAATGCGGTATGCAATGCCGAAAATATAGGCGTTTTCGGATCTTTCAACCGCTGTTCCATCTGTTTTGGCATTCGATCGGCGGGTAACAGTTGACCGAATGTGACGGCAGGATCGCATGCCGCAATGACGTAATCTGCCGGATGATGAGTGCCGTCGGCGAGGAGAATTCCGGTTGCCCGTCCGCACTCTTGCGTAATTTCGGAAACGAATGCACCGGTGTGGACGGAACAGCCGGTTTGCTCGCATACGGCGCGAATTCGTTTGGCGGCGGCAAGCGAACCGCCGCGCGGAAGGGACGCGTTGCCTCCGATAAAAGCCGCATAGACCGACAGAAGTGCCAGTGAACAAAATTCACCGCCGATATAGTCGGTCATCAGCAGACGTAAAAGGGGATGGCGGAATCGTTTTGCCAGTGCGTACAGATTCAAATGACGATAAAGCAAAAGGTCGGGAAGATGTGGAAGCATACCGATTCGAGGCAAGAATTTTTTCTCTCCCGCGGCGATGGGGGACAAGGTGAGAACGGTGTTGATCAAACGGTTGATCTCTTGTTTGTCTTTCGGTGATACATTGATCAGTATTCGACGTGTTTCTTCCGGATCTGCAAACAGACCGACGCGTTCCCCGTTCCGTTCACTTTCATAAAGTGCGTTATGTCGGAGGGGGATTTGATCGTCCAGCAAGCCGATCTCGTGCCACATCCGGTTCCATTCATTGCCGGGGGCTGTTCCGTTCAGCCAGTGCATGCAGTTATCAATGGTGCAACCGTTTCGTTGCCACGCGGTCAAATTTCCGCCAACCTCACTGTTTCTTTCAAAAATTTCACAATCCAGACCGTTTTTTCTTGCATAAATTCCGGCGGTCATTCCGGCAACGCCACCGCCGACAATGATGACTTTTGACATGTGATTCTCTCCTTTTCGGTTGTTCTTTATCGGAGGATTGACACTTTTACATGCCATGATTCGGGGGGAGCGATCAAACGGCATATTTTTTTCATTTCTCTTGAAAACTTCGGTCGATTATGATATAATTATAATCGTGATAATTTGAATCCTTAGTGTGGAGGGAAATGAATATGAAAATCAGAATCATACAACCGTCTTATACGACCGTGGCAGACGACCTGCAAAAAAATTATGAAGCGATGATCGCATTGATGGAATCGTGCGACGAGCCGTTGGACATCATTGTGATGCCGGAATATTGCGATATTCCGGCGGCACAAAAGGGAAAAGCGGCATATTGTGCGGCGATTGCCAAATACAATGCACCGTTTTTGCAAAAGGCAAAAGAAATGGCAATCCGGTGTCACGCCATAACATTTGTCAATTGCGCCCATCTGACGGAAGACGGCAAATTCCGCAATACGACACATGCGATTGACCGCAACGGCACGGTGGTCGGCAGATACTACAAGAGCCATCCGGCACCTTCCGAGGATCGACCGGAGGCAGTCGGCGGATTGGAAATGGACAGCTCGTACACCATGAACGGAAAAAATCCTTACATTTTGGAGATGGAAGGACTTCGGTTCGGATTTTTGACCTGTTACGATTTCTATATGTATGAGGCATTCCCGCAGATCGCACGTCAAAATGTGGATATCATCATCGGCTGTTCCCATCAACGGACGGATACGCATCGTGCTTTGTCCATCATCAATCAATTTGCGGCATACCATACCAACGCGTACCTTGTTCGTGCGTCGGTCTCCATGGGGGAAGCGTCGGTGGTGGGCGGATGCTCTTGCGTGATCGCGCCGGACGGCGAGGTGTTGGCGGATATGAAGAGTCGCGTCGGATACGAGACGGTGGAGATCGATCCAAAGGCAAAATATTTTAAGGCGGCAGGGTTTGGCGGCGCGCCGAAAGCGCACTATGAATATATCGAGGACGGCAGAAGACCGTGGCTGTATCGGAACGGCGGAGCCGGTATCGTTCCGTTTGATCGAACCATGCCGTATCCGCGTTTGTGTGCGCACAGAGGATTCAATACCGTTGCACCGGAAAATTCCTTGCCCGCATACGGCGCGGCGGTTGCACTCGGTGCACAGGAGATCGAATTTGATGTATGGGCAACCAAAGACGGCGTATTGGTCTCTTCCCATGACGATTCGTTGGAACGAGTCTCGACCGGGGTGGGCAAGATTCCCGATTTGACCTATGAAGAGCTTTTGCAATTTGATTTCGGCGTGAAATACAACGAGAAGTTCAAGGGGTTAAAAATTCCAACTTTTGAAGAAATCTTAAAACAGTTTGCCGGACGTGCCATTATGAATATCCATGTCAAAATTTGGGACAGCCGTCCTGCCAAAGACTACTTGGAGGACATTGTTGCACTGATCCGAAAATACGATTGCGAGCGGCACTGTTATTTTATGTCAAACCATGATGCGATGCTGAAAAGAGTCAAGGAACAGTACCCTTTGATCGGAACTTGTGTCGGTGCCGGAAAAACGCCGTGGGAAATTGTGGATCGTGCGATTGCAGTCGGTGCCGATAAAGTACAGCTTTACAAACCGTATTTTAACCAGGAGATGATCGACAAAGCACATGCACACGGGATTCTTTGCAATGTGTTCTGGTCGGACGAGCCGGAGGAAGCGCGTCGGTTTTTGG
This sequence comes from uncultured Ruminococcus sp., assembly GCA_964624685.1. Classification (GTDB taxonomy): domain Bacteria; phylum Bacillota; class Clostridia; order Oscillospirales; family CAG-272; genus UMGS1865. The sequence goes on from CAZUYA010000005.1 coordinate 24,950, forward strand.
ATATGGGCGTAGACTGTATTTTGACGAACGATTTTATGAATTTGCACACGGCACTGAAGGACAAGATCTGCCGTTGAAGGACGGAGAAATTGCATGCAACTGTTACAGACCGAGTGGAAACGAAAATTTTCCATGTCGTTTTATAAAAATCTCAAACTGAAATTGTTTGACATGTCATTTGATAAAGATTTTGTTACCGGAACAGGCGGGGATTTGTACCCTGTAACGAGCAGATCGGAGGATTGTTCGGAAAGCGTAAAAAACGGAGTTTACCGATTGTCGGGTGGGCATGTCCAAAGAATGATAGGTCAATTTTTTCCGTATGCGACTTATGAATTGAAAGCCGATGTAACGGACGGAATGGCAGGATTTTGTTTCTGCTTACCGTCTTGCACAGCGGTTTTACAAATGCAAAACGATCTGCTTTGTTATGCTTGCGGTGATTTGCATCAAACGATTGCTTTGCCTGCCGATTCGACATCCGAGCGAACATTGATCGTCAGTTGCCGTCCGGGTGCATTTGATGTGTATATCGGATGTGAGGGTCGGACGAGCTTTTTTCGTACTTTTGAGGAAGCGGAGTTTCAAAATTCTAATGAATATTATACTTTTATCAACGGCAAAGTCTTGTTGTCAGCTTCCGGTAACGTAACGGTCAAACAGGTTTTGTCCTATATGGATAACGGAATTTCCGTGGCTGATCTGCGCTCGATTCGGTATGAAAACGGTGATGTCATGTTTGAAAACGGGTGCGTCTATTTAACCGCCTCCGTTCGTATGCAGCAAAACGCGTTTCAAGGTGTGTTTTCATGGATTCTGGGAACTGCCGAGTTTACGTTGAGCGGTGCTTTGTTTTATGACAGCGGAGACGGAAGATGGTGCGGAGATGTTGCCGCCTCGATTTTGTACCACAGGACACAACGGCAGTGGTATCTTTGGGTATGTTCCTTTTCACACGGTCATATTTTGGGACATTCCGTGTTTGACGGGGATCCGCGATTCGGTGTCAATGTGATCGACATCGAATTGATGAAACCGTCGGGATCAACATCGATCACATCCTTCTCCGCTTTGGAAGGGGATGAGGATCCGGATTTCTTTTACGATGAGGAAAATGACCGTTGGTTAATGGCGATTTGCAGAGTGGATCCCCTTATAAAGGATTATCGGTATGTATTTTTTGAATCGAAACATCCGTTTGACGGCTATCGTTGTATCGGACAAGGAGAGGATGGTGCCGAGACGGGAGGTTCGTTTGTGCGGATAGACGGTAAATTGTTCTTTCTATGCGGAAACGATTATCATGCTGTTTCCGATTACCGCATCTATCACAAGGACGGCATGACATCGGCTCTTTTTGATTATCCGGACGGCGGATTCAGAGGATGGGGAACGTTGTTGCCGATCAAAATGGGAAGCCGTATTCGATATTTTTGGTTGACTTTTGATCGTCATAACGGCAGTGATTATCGTTGGAGTTACGGAAATCTGTATTGTTTTGAAGCACCGTAAATGTAAAAAACCGGTGGGCGATTCATCGCAAGATGAATCGCCCACCGGTTTTGTATCGTTTTTTACAAAGATCGGTTTATTCGGCAGTCTGTGTCTCATCGGAATCGTCGTCAAACCGACCGATACCGATCAGAGAATCAACGGGGAGAGAGAATAGTACGGCACTGCCGTCTGTTTTCAAACCGGCACAATCACGGATGGCTTCCATAATTTTTTGTTTGTACTCATGCGATGTCAAAAAAGCAATGGTATCGGTCTCTTGCTTTAATGTCGTTCCGAGTTTTTGCTCTGCCTGTTTGTTGTTGAGGCTACGGGTATGTAGGATGGTTGCACCTGTGGCACCTGCCGCACGGCTGCAATCCAATACGGCATCGGTGAATTTTTGATTGACCACCGCAACAATGAGTTCGTGCATTTGACGGTTCTCCTTATCTTTACTGTTTTTTTGTGCGTCGGCAACATCCTCGCGACGCGGAGTGGAAAGAACGGCACTGGAAATGATGCTGGAAATACCGGATAGCGGGACAGTGAATGCAATCCCGTTCCCCATCAGATAGAGTTTCAGTTTTTTGTTGATCGCACGCAGTACGCGAGTTTCGCAATCGCTCGGAACTAGGGAGTAGACGATCCGTTTTTCAATCTCGTCCAAACCGAGATAACTCATGTAGTGTGATTTTGCGGTACCGTAACCGATTCCCGTAAAGCTCAATGCCGTGCAACATTCGTTGCATGCATCGGTCAAGGCGATCTCATCTCCTTTTTTGATGATGCAGAACAAGAGCTTTACACGTCTGTCAGCGGAAGGTTTTTTTGCCATATCAAGTTACCTCAGCGTATTGCTCGGTATAGTCGATGAATGTTTCCTGTTCGGAGATAAACCGACTGACCGCTTTTTTAGATTTGAGATTATAGATCAATCCGCAGATTTGAATGGAGATGATCGGCGTCAAGGCGACGAACGCCACACAACCGAATGCCTGTGTCATGACATTGCTTCCCAACGTGGTACAAGCACCGCAAGCGAGGGGAAGGACAAACGCACTCATCATGGCACCGCTGGCAACGCCGCCGGAGTCAAACGCGATGCCGATGAAAAATTTTGGTACAAAGAAGGTCAGTCCCAATGCAATGATGTATCCGGGAATCAAGATCCACAGAACGGAAATCCCGGTAATGACGCGCAACATGGAAAGTCCCAGTGCCGCCGAAACACCGATGGAAAGTGCCAAGCGCATGGTGCCGGCTGAAATGGCTCCGGCGGTGATCTGCTCGACTTGCTTGTTCAGGACGTAAACGGCTGGCTCGGCATTGACGATAAAATATCCCATCAACATGCCGATCGGAATCAAGAGCCAACCGCCGGCAATGCCTGCCAAAGATTCGCCAAGCTCCCGTCCTGCCGGTAAAAATCCCTCATTGGCACCGGTCAAAAAGACGACCAATCCGACAAATGTGTAAAGGAGACCGATTCCGACGCGCAAGAGTTTGCGTGCGGTAAAGGCGCGGGTGAACAGTTGAAAGAGCAGCGCAAAGGCAATGATGGGCAACAAGGCAACGGCAATCTCTTTTGCATGATCGGCAAATCCGATCAAATAGTGTTCGCTCAAGTTGCGCGTGGTTTCAACTGCGATGGTTTGATCCGGGATGTATTCCAGATTTTTGATAGAGAAGCAGATTCCGAGGATCATGACGGAAAGGATCGGTCCGACACTGCAAAGAGAAACCAGACCGAAGGCATCGTCGTGTCCGTCTTCTCCGGATCGAATGCTGGAAACGCCGGTACCGATTGCCATGATGAACGGAACCGTCATCGGTCCTGTCGTGACTCCGCCGGAATCGAATGCCAATGCCCAAAAATCGGGTGAAACGAAGAAGCATAACCCGAAGGCAAGCACATAGAAGCCGATCAGAAGCCAGGAAAGACTGATCCCAAAAACGATTCTCAACATTGCAATGACGAGAAACAGTCCGACACCGACCGAAATGATCAGAATCAACAATGTATTCGGAACCGAGGAAACTTGTTCGGCAAGAATCTGAAGGTCGGGTTCCGATATGGTCACCAAAACGCCGATGATAAAGCTGATAAACGCAATCAGCCAGATTTTACCGGATTTTGCAAGATAGGTTCCGATCTTTGCACCGATGGTTTGCATAGACATTTCCGCGCCCATGGTGAACATGGAGAGTCCGAATACCAGACAGACGACACCGAAGAGGAAGAGTAAAAAGGTACCGGGTTCCATGGGTGTCAGTGTGACTGCCAGAACAGCAACGATGAGTGCGATCGGAAGGATCGAATGAAGCGATTCCGACAGTTTGGATTTGATTAAATTTCCCAATAGAGTGTTGTTCCTTTCTTTGATTTTTGAAAAAATAATTCCACCTATTATTATAGCAAAAGCTTTTTTGAATTACAAGAGCTTTTTTGATTTTTTTACAAATTTAATTTTCACGGCGCGGTTGCAATACAAAAGTGTAATTGTTCATAATTTTCATATAAGTTTAATATTTTGTTTATAGACTTTGAGTTTGTTTTGCGGTATAATGATGGCGTAATCAAATCGAATAAACAAAAAGGAAAGGACAGAACATGGAGTTTATCGAATTTTTGTATCAGAACATCCTGTATTTGTTTCAGGAAGACAACTGGAAACTGATGGTGATGTGGCTCATCGGAGGCGTCTTGATCTATCTTGCCATCAAAAAAGGAATGGAGCCGACGTTGCTGTTACCCATGGGGTTTGGCGCGATTTTGGTTAATCTTCCGTTTGCCGATGCAGCTGCCGAAGAAGGAGCGTTGACAACTTTGTACAATGCGGGAATTGCCAATGAGTTGTTTCCGCTGTTGCTGTTTATCGGAATCGGTGCGATGATTGATTTCGGACCGGTGCTTTCCAATCCCAAATTGATGTTGTTCGGCGCGGCAGCGCAATTCGGTATTTTCATCACACTGTGCATTGCTTCCGTGTTTTTTGATATTCATGATGCGGCATCCATAGCCATTATCGGAGCGGCTGACGGACCTACCGCCATTTCGGTTGCGCAAAAGTTGCACTCAAATTATGAGGGGGCAATCATGGTAGCGGCATATTCTTACATGGCATTGGTTCCCATCATTCAGCCGCCGGTCATCAAACTTTTAACAACCAAAAAGGAACGTCTGATTCGGATGCCTTACGAGCCGCGGGAAGTTTCCAAAACAACTCGGATCCTGTTTCCCATCATCATTACCGTAATTGCCGGATTGGTGGCACCCTCGGCAGTGTCCTTGGTCGGATTTTTGATGTTCGGCAATTTGATCCGTGAGTGCGGCGTGTTGAATTCCTTGTCCGATACCGCGCAAAATGTATTGGCAAATCTCATTACCATCTTCCTCGGCATTTCCATTGCAACACGAATGACTGCCGATCAGTTCTTAAAAAAGGAAACTTTGTTGATTTTGGGATTGGGGTTGTTTGCGTTTGTTTTCGATACGGCTGGCGGTGTCTTGTTTGCCAAGTTGTTAAATTTGTTTTCCAAAAAGAAAGTCAATCCCATGATTGGCGCGGCGGGAATCTCAGCCTTTCCCATGTCGGGGCGTATTGTTCATAAGATGGGGTTGCAAGAAGATCCGCAAAACTTTCTTTTGATGCATTCGATCGGCGTCAATGTGTCCGGGCAGATTGCATCGGTCATTGCCGGCGGATTGATTTTGGAAATGTTTTTATAAGATGGGAGGAAATGCGGGAATGCCGAATACTGATTTTGAAGTTGCTTTGATGGCTGTACAGGAAGCGGATACGGAAACGAGTGCCGAGATTGAAGAAAGTTCCGGCTTGAAGTTTGAACCGAATGAATTTATCAACAGTTTGCAATATATGGGAAAAGGTATGTTGGGGATTTTGATCGTTATGAGTGCGATCATTCTTGTAACAATGCTTCTCAATCGTTTGACTTCATCCAAAAAAGAGTCCGAACAGGACGATGCTCCAAAAAATTGAATGGATCGATTCGCTTGTGTATGGGTGGCTTTTAACCTTTGCACAAGCGAATATTTTTGATATTCATATGAAAAATTTACAGAATATTGAAGATGTTTCAAACGGGATATGATAAAATAAGACGAATGACTGAAGAAAAGGATGGTTGTACTATGAAAAAGAAATTTTTTCGTGGTTTGATAGTACTCTTGTGTTGCTGTATGTTGCCGATTCTTTCCGCTTGTTCCGATTCGTCCAACGGAGAATCCGCACCTTCCGGAATGCAGTTGGCGGTTTGTCAGGGGGCTGATTTTCGGTTGTATATTCCGACGCACTGGAGTGTCAATACGGGGTATGGCGTTTCCGGAGGGTACTACAGCTTGGGACGGCAGTCAACGGTCAGTGTGGCAAAATATGAGGTGACCGATGAGATGGAATCCTCTTTGCCGTCGACTGATTCCGATGATGCGGTTCAAGCACGTGCCGATTGGTTCTATGACCAAAAACTGGAACCGCAAACCGAATTGCTTGCAACAGGTGGTGTGACGACTTATTCGGAAAATCAAATTGCGGTGCTGTTGGATGGTGTCAATGCACGGCAATATCACGTTTCAGCCACGGTGGATGGAGAAAAGATTCATTTTGTTTATGTGGTGGGAGAACGGGATCGGGCGTTCTATGTCCTTTCCTTTCTTGTTACGAACGATTTGTATGAGGCTTTGTTGGACGATTATTTGAACATGTTATCGGCTTTTCGCTTTGCAACGCCATACGAGGCAATGGGAGAAGAGAAACAATTGGAGGATGCCGCCGGCGGTGCGCCGGACGGAATGAAGATCGCATCCAACAGCGATGTGGCGTATCTGTTTTATGTACCGGAGGATTGGCAGGTGAATGTACGGGAAGAAATTTTTGCGGCATATACTGCCGATCGTTCTGTTGTCAGTATTGTGCCTTATATGCCCGGTAGCGGTGAGGCGATGAATATTCCGGAATATTTTGAATGGAATGCCGATCAGATGCGGAAAACATCACCCGACGGATTTGAATTGCTGAATGAAGACGGGGAGCTCGGAATGCTGGGCGGATCGGCTGCCATGCGATATGAATATCTTTATACCGTTGGCGGTGTGCAATACCGTTATCTGCAAGTGATTACTGCCTATCGCGGCATGTTTTATAATTTGACTTATGCGGCGTTGCCGCAAAATTATCAGGCGCATCTCGATGACGTGAATGCAATCATTGAGGCATTTTCGTTTCGATGAATCGGAGGTCGCATGAGAGAAATTTATCTGGACAACAGTGCAACGACCGCACTTTGCGATTCAGCGAAAGAACAGATTCGGTTGGCGATGGAATTGTACGGTAACCCGTCCTCCCTGCATCCGGCAGGGCAAGCGGCACGTGCCGCCGTGGAGGAGGCAAGGCGGAAGATTGCCACGACGCTCGGTGTTCGTTTCACACCGACAGCCGGGCGGTTGATCTTTACTTCCTGCGGCAGTGAGGCAGATAATCTTGCCGTGTTGGGGACGGCGTTTGCAAAGGAACGGCGAAGAGGCGGAAGGATCATTACAACGGATTCCGAACATCCGGGCGTTGAAAACGCCATGCGCCTGTTGGAGCAAAACGGATTTGAAGTGATCCGGATTTCCACACGCAACGGGATATTGGATTGGGACCAATATCAAACCGCGTTGAATAACAAACCTTTTTTGGTTTCCATCATGATGGTCAACAATGAGACAGGCGCACTGTATGATGTCAAACGTGCTTTTGCCATGGCGAAAGCCGAAAACCCGGATATTGTAACACATACGGATGCGGTACAGGGGTATCTCAAATGTCGGTTTTCTCCGATGGCTTTGCAAGCCGATTTGGTCAGTATCAGCGGACATAAGATTCACGCGCCGAAAGGAGTCGGTGCGTTGTATGTGTCTCCCGATGCGATCCGCCGTCGGGACATCGTTCCCACTGTTTTCGGGGGCGGTCAGGAAGGCGGACTCCGTTCCGGAACCGAAAATGTAATCGGAATTCTTGCTTTTGCGGCGGCGGCAGAGGAAGGATTTACACATCTGTCGGACGATTTGGCGCAAATGTGTGCATTACGCGAATATGCCGAGGCGCGTCTGTCCGAGCTTCCCGTTCGGTTGCATTTGCCGTCGGGAGAACGTGCCCCGCATATTCTGAATTTTGCGTTACCCGATATTAAAAGTGAGACGATGTTGCATGCACTGTCACAAAGCGGTATTTGCACGTCGGCGGGATCGGCATGCTCGACGCATTCCAAGGCGGTTAGCCGTGCATTGCTCGCGTTCGGTGTTTCGGAACGGGAGGCAGAATGTTCCCTGCGGATCAGTTTGAGCCGCTATAATACCCGTGAGGACATCGATGCTTTGTCCGAGGCACTGCGTTCGGCGTGTGAACGGTTGGTTAAAATTCATCGTTAAAATGAAAAAACGAAGAAACAGATCCGTAAAAGGGGACATTTCTTCGTTTTTTCATTATAATCGTTCAGCTTTTTCGGATGGTTTGAAGTTACGGAAAAGACAAAGGCTGTGACCGTCCCACATTATCTTTTTTCAAAACCGTGTACAAATCCGGTCACATCGGCTGAACAGATGTCTCCGCCGATGACACGGTTGCGGTAGACCAACACATTTGCATAGACCGTTCCGTCATAGCCCGGATAATCGGTGATTCCGAATGTATAGCGTGTCACGTCTTTGTTTTTGTATTTGGTCAAATTCAATCCTTGCTCTTTTTGAATTTCATTATATGCTGAAAATACTTTGTCGAATTCCGACGGGATGGTGACGGTTTTGACCTCTATGGGGGTGGTGTTGACGTTCCAACCGAATTGTGTCAAAAAATTTGCCGCATCTTCGGCACTCTTGATTTTGTCGTAAGAATACCGAACGTCGGCATCGGCATCTGTGGCTCCGGAAACGGCATAGGTGGGGACAAATGCGATGAGTGTGATGAGAACTGTGAGCGCGACGCAAATAACGCCCACCAATTTAATGGTACTTGCACGCATGGAATAAATAAACATAAATGTGCCTCCCGATGTTCAAATGGTTTTGTTAAAACATATGAACGGGAGGCACTTTTTATGAATCGAAAAGGGAAATATCCATATCAAAGGAGTCGCTTTTTTCAAAATCGCGAACCGCATTGGAGTGGCTGTAAACGCTGTGCAACAATCCCAACATCAAAAATGTGGCAAGCATGGAAGAACCGCCGCAGGATAGCAAGGGGAGCGTGATGCCGATGACGGGGAGCATGGCAAAACACATTCCGATGTTCAAAAGGATTTGTACGATGAGCATGGCACCGACACCGACGCAAATGAATCCGCCGTAGTCCGAGTGCCCGGCGGTGTGTGCAATCATAAAGACGCGAACGACCATGACGATGAAGATGATGATGACGACCGCACCGCCGAAAAAACCGAACTTTTCACAAATGGTGGCATAGATAAAGTCGGTATGGGAGGCGGCAAGAATTTCATAATATTCTCCGCCGAAGATGCCGTTTCCGAACAGACCGCCGGCAGCAATTGCTTTTTTGCTTAACAGAGGTTGCCAACTGTATCGGGAATCCGGAAAGTCCTCCGGATGAAATCCTACAATAATGCGTTGCTGTTGATAGTTCGAAAGCATATCCCAAAGGTAGGGAGACAGCAAAACGGCAATGACGGCGATGCCGATAAAATAGGCGGGGTGCAGTCCTGCGCAAAACAGCATGATGGCAACAATGGCGATGTAAACCAATGCGACACCGAGATCACCGGATGCCAAGATCAATCCGACAATCAAAAGCGCATGAACGGCAAGTCCCAACACGGTCAGAGGTCGATTGATGTGATCCTGTACGGTGAATAAATGCTTGGAGAAGGTACAGATGAAAGTGAATTTGACAAATTCCGAAGGTTGGATCATCATTCCGATCAGAGGGATTTTTAACCAACTTTTATTGGATGTCTCCATATTTTCGCCGGAACTTCCAATCAGAAGTGTCAGCGCCAAAAGGATGATTGAGCCGACCAACATGTAAATCCAAAGTTTGTCTACCAATACCCGAAAATCAATGTTTGCCACCGCAACGGTTACAACAATGCCGACAATGAAGATAAAGATTTGCATTCGCAATTTGGATGCACCGAAGTTATCCACCGCACCGTAGATGGTGGTGATGCTGATGATGGAAAGGAGCGTTGCGCAACCAAACAGAACGGGATCTACGCTGTGGATGGCGTCTGTGAGGATCTTCTTCAGTTTTTCCATGTATGCGCTCCTTTCTTCATTCAAAAGCAGAGTGGGGAAGAAGCTCTTGTCAACAGCTTCTTCCCACATTGTGAATCAGTACTGTCTGCCCCAGATGACCATGTGGCGAGCAGGCTTTCCGCAACAAACGCAGGTGTCGCTCAAATGTTCTTCATGGAAGGGGATGCAACGGGATTTGACACCGCCTGTCACGTCTTTCAACTTCTCTTCGCATTCCGTCTCTCCGCACCACATCGCTTTAATGTAGCCGGATTTGTTGGCGGCAATTTCCAAAAATTCATCATAGGAACGTGCTTCAAAGGTTCTTGCGGTACGGTTTTCCAATGCACGTTGGTACAGCTCATTGTGTATCGATTGCAACGCCTTTTCGACTTCCGCAACCAAATTGTCTAACGAAACAATTGTTTTTTCACGTGTGACACGGCTGACCAGAACACACGAATGGTTTTCAATGTCGCGCGGACCGATCTCCAAGCGGAGCGGAACCCCTTTCATTTCGTACTGTGCATATTTCCAACCGGTGGAGTTGTCGCTGTCGTCCAATTTAACGCGCAGCGTTTTGGAAAGTTGTGCTTTGATCTCGTTGGCTTTCTCCAATACGCCCTCTTTGTGCTGTGCAACCGGAATGATGACGACTTGGATGGGGGCGACACGCGGCGGCAAGATCAATCCGTTATCATCGCCGTGCGTCATGATGATGGCACCGATGGATCGTGTCGATAGTCCCCACGAGGTTTGGTGCGGGTATTTGAGCGTATTGTCGCGACCGGTAAATTGAATGTCGAATGCTTTGGAAAATCCGGTTCCGAAATAGTGCGAGGTACCGCCTTGCAATGCCACGCCGTTGTGCATCATCGGTTCGATGGTATAGGTTTCTTCCGCACCGGCAAATTTTTCTTTTTCGGTTTTGCGTCCCGTGTAGGCGGGAATTGCAAGTGCTTCAGCGTAAAAATCCTCATAAACTTTCAGCATCTGCTGTGTTTCGGCTCTTGCTTCTTCCTCTGTTTCGTGCATGGTGTGTCCTTCTTGCCAAAGGAACTCTGCCGTGCGCAGAAAGGGACGAGTGGTTTTTTCCCAACGGACAACGTTGCACCATTGATTATACAATTTGGGCAGGTCACGATAGGAGTGAATGACGTTCCGGAAATGTTCGCAGAAGAGCGTTTCCGAAGTTGGGCGGACGATCAAACGTTCTTGCAGAGGATTTTGACCGCCGATGGTGACGATGGCGCATTCCGGTGCAAATCCTTCCACGTGATCTTTCTCTTTTTGCAAAAGAGATTCCGGAATGAACATGGGCATGTAAACGTTTTCATGTCCCAGTGCCTTAAAACGCGCGTCCAGATCTTTCTGAATATTTTCCCAGATGGCGTAACCGTAGGGGCGGAAGATCATACATCCTTTTACGCCGGAGTAGTCTGCCAATTCGGCTTTTTTTACCACATCGGTGTACCATTGTGCAAAATCCACATCCATGGAAGTAATTTGGTCTACCATTTTCTCATTGTTCTTTGCCATAACATCCTCGTCTTTCTGTGATACGGAACATGAGAGCCCGTATCCTTTTTATCACTGTTATCATTATTATAACGCACGGGACGAAAAATGTCAAGTGCTTTTTGTTATTTTGAGACGGCAAACTCACGGTGCTGCAAAGGATGGATGTAAACCGATAGTACAGTTTTGCTCTTCTTTTATAACTTGTTCTCTTCTATGCAGAAAAAACGTTCACTCCTTGGCTTTTGCCTTGGTGTGAACGTTTTTTGTCTACAGTCTGAGGTTTCCCTTAAGCTACTTCAACAGCTTGGGGAAACTTGTTTGTTCGTTAGATGCGGCAATTAAGTTTCACCGGCATCGGTATGATCGACAAATTTTGCCATGTATTCTTCCGGTGTAATGAGAATGGTACGCGGCTTTGAACCGTCGGGGGGGGAGACCAAGCCATCGGACTGCATGCGGTCGATCAGTTTTGCGGCACGGCTGTACCCAATTTCCAATTTTCGTTGGAGCAGCGACGTTGAGATCCGTTTTTCTTCAACGGCAATGCGCACGGCATCGGCATATTTGCTGTCGGATTTGTCGCCGCCGGCGTCTTCTCCTCCGGATGACGGTACAAACTCTCCGCCGCCTCTTCCTTTGTTACCGCATTGCGCGGCAAGTTCCTTGAGTTTGGAAATAAACTTTTCGTCGTATTCGGCGTTTCCGTTGGTTACTCGGATAAATTCACAGATTTTTTCCACTTCCTTATCATCGACAAAAGCCCCCTGAACACGTGTATCACGCATGGATCCGATGGGAACAAAGAGCATGTCGCCCCGTCCCGTCAAAGCTTCCGCTCCGATGTGGTCGAGAATGACGCGGGAATCCACTTGTGATTTGACGGCAAATGCAATGCGAGACGGAACGTTGGATTTGATCAAGCCCGTCACGACATCGGCAGAAGGACGCTGGGTACCGATGATGAGGTGCATTCCGGCGGCACGTGCCTTTTGGGCAATGCGGCAGATGGCGGTTTCCACTTCATCGCGCGCGGTCATCATCAAATCGGCAAGCTCGTCGATGATAATGACGATGTGCGGCAGTGTCGGCATATCGGGGTCATCGGCGGTGGCGGCATTATAGCCTTTCAGATCGCGCACGCCGACCGTTTCAAAAAGCTCAAACCGACGTTCCATTTCTTCCACGGACGCTTGAAGTGCGCCGGCGGCATCTTTTGGCGTCGTGACGACGGGAGCCATCAGGTGCGGAATATTTTTGTAGATGCTGAATTCCACTTTTTTGGGATCGATCATGACCAATTTGACTTCGTCGGGTGTTGCCTTGTAAAGCAAGCTCATAACGATGCAGTTGATGCAAACGGATTTACCGCTTCCCGTGGTACCGGCAATCAAAAGGTGAGGCATTTTTGCAATATCAAAGATCAACGGTTCTCCGGCAATTCCGGCACCCAAACAAGCGGTCAACTTGTTTTTGGATTCGGTGAACGCTTTGGATTCGATCAATTCGCGGAGATAGATGGTACTGCGCGTTTTATTGGGCACCTCGATGCCGACCGAGTTTGTTCCGGGAATCGGTGCCTCGATGCGGATTCCACCGGATGCACGCAAAGCCAAAGCGATGTCATCGGATAGATTCGTAATGGTACGCACTCGAACTCCCGCGGCGGGGGTGATCTCATATCGTGTGACGGTGGGACCGCAAGAATAACGGATGTTGTCTTCGATTCCGACATGGAAGCTTTTCAGTGTGGCTGCCAGTGCTTCCATGTTTGCCTGAAGTTCGGCGATATTTTCCTCCGTCATCGGTTCGCCGGGATGCAGATAGGAAATGGGCGGGAATACATACCTCTTGGATGTGTGTTTGGAAACATTGTTCGGCACCGGAGAAGCGGTTTTGGTTGCGTTGGCGGTGCCGTCGACTGCCTTTTTCTCCGATTCGGAAGGTTTGGCGGCTTTTGTCCGCTGAATTGGAACTTGCTGTGCTTCCAATTTTTCAAATTCCTCGTTGCTCAATCCAAAATCGTGATTCTGTGGTTTTGCTTGACGGAACGTCGGTTTTTCGGCGGTATGCGGCAATTTCGGTAACGGCTTGCCGTTTTGCGCGTCGGAGGGGGCGGCAGAAGGAGATGGCGTCGGTTTGGCGACTTCCGGTTGCCGACGAACCGTTCCGGATGCCGAGCGCACCGCACCGTCTGGAACGGCAGGTTTGCCGTTGCTTGCCGTGGGTGACGGCTGTTTGTCGATTGCCGGCGGAACTTCCGGAGGAACGGGAGCATGATGTTGCGGAGCCGGAGTATCGGTATCATCCAAATCAATAAAAACGGATTTCAAATCGAAGTTACGATCAGTGCGGGGAATTCGACGCATTTGACGGTTCTCACCGGTACGCGGAAAGATCGGTTCCACTGCCGCGTCGCGATTTTCAGCCGGGTTGATCGGAGTTTCTTCGGAATGATTTTTTGAATTGACGGTTGCGGCTTGCTTTTTTGCATGCAATTCTGCTCGGAATGCCTCGTACTCGGCAGCAGTCTGTTCGCGTTCTGCATTTGCCATGCGTTCGTTGACAACGGATGGAACAAAGACTTCTTCTCCGTCATTGGGATCTAAGTGCGGTTGCGGCATGGGAGCAATTTTATCGGAAGATTTTTTGGCGGGTGCGGGATGCACAATACGCACGGCACCAAGCGGTGCTTCCGTTTCAAAATCGGATTCTCCTCCTCCTTCTTCCACGGTGATTTGTTTGGCTGTTGTACGGCGAATTTTTTCTTCCATCTTTGCGCGATTTTCAGCTTCTTCGGCACTTTGCTCGGAATAAGAAGGATTCCGTTTGGCACGGAGTTGACGACGATTCCGTATATGGTTCCACAGGTGTTGCGGTGTCATTCCGAGAAAATAGAACAGGGACGCACCAAGCAACAGAAATCCGATGATAAAGGCACCGGTGTAGTGACACAGACTGAACAGCAGGTATCCGATGGTGCCGCCAACGACGCCACCGCCGGTCATTTTGGTACCGTGTTCCATCAATTCTCCGATTGTAAATTCATGCCCGTTCAAAGGAATCAGGCAAAAAACATGAATGACGGATGCGAGCGTAACGAGAAAGAGAAGGGAGGCAATCGTTTTGGCGATGACAAGCTTGTTATCAATGTAACGTTTCCAAAAGACCGCCATGTTTAGCAGGAGCAGGGGGAGTGTAAAGACTGCCGGTCCGAATGTGCCGAACAAAACATAACAGATAGAATATCCGACAACGCCCATCCAGTGTGCTGACGGGTTGGAGGCGAGTTTGTTTTCGGCATTGCAAAACAAATTGAGTAGCAAAGATACACCGATAAAGAGAGCCAATGCAAACAAAACAAACGGAATGATCTTATGCGCCGGACGTGCCGAACGAGGCAAATCCAACTCGATTTGCGTCTCTTCTTTTTTCTTGGCGTTCGGTGTACTTTTTCTCGGTGCGGCAGTCGATGCATGAATCCGTTCTCCGCCGACATCCGACTTTTTCCCGGTTCCGGCGGTTGCGGGATCGGTTTTCTTTTTTTCGGTGTTCGGTTCCGTTGCTTTCGATGCGGTTGAAGCAGTTGCAGCTGTTTTTTGAGTACGCCGGCTCGGTTCGGCGTTTGGAATATCTTCGTGAGTTGAGGTCGGCTTTGTTTCGGAAAGCTTTGGAGCATCCGATGAATTGACGTAGGATGCGTTTTTTTCGTTACCGAACGGCTGGTCATAGGCATTGCTTCTTTTTTTCTTTTGGGAAGGAGGCGATTCCTGTTTGTTCTGATTCGGCGTTGGTTTTTGGTCTGCCATTTTATGATTGATCCTTTCTTTGGATGGATTGTAGACTTCGGATGGAAATTGAAACTCTTCCATTCTATAGTATATCATTTTCGCACGCAAATTTCAAGAGTTGCAGAAAAGTTTTCTGAAGTTTTTTATAAAGCATTGTCGAAAACTGAATGAAAAAACGCAACGGTCGATTCAATTTGCGCATATATTCTACTTTTTTGAAACTATTTTATATTGTATTTTCGTTTATGATGTGCTATAATGAAGATGTGAGTTTACGCGCCGAGCGTTGAAAAAATGAAAGGAAGTATGGCGATGATGAATCTTCAAAACAATATCGGATGTCCTCGTGCCGAGCATCCGAATCCTCAATGGGAAAGAACAAACTGGAAAAACCTCAACGGTGAATGGATGTTTGAAATTGACCGTGCAAAGAGCGGAGAAGCACGCGGTTTGCAAAAGAGCAACACGTTGTCCGGCAAAATCATTGTCCCGTTTTGCCCGGAATCCGAGCTTTCCGGCGTCCATGATCGGGATTTTATGGAATGTGTCTGGTACAAGCGGAAATTGGAATTTTCAACGGAGGAACTGGAGGAACGCCGTGTATTGTTACACATCGGTGCGGCAGACTTTGAGACACACCTTTGGGTGAACGGTCAAAAGATCGGGATGCCTCATTTCGGCGGCTTTACGCCGATGGAATACGATGTGACCGATGCATTGACTGTGGGAGAAAACATTGTCACGATTGCATGTTACGATGATACCCGTGCACCCTATCAGGCAGGGGGAAAACAAAGTGATCGTTATGCTTCTTACGGTTGCTATTATACCCGCACGACCGGAATTTGGCAGACCGTATGGATTGAGTCCGTACCTACTGACTACATTCGATATGCGCGCCTGTTGCCGGATGCGGCAAATGCTTCCGTAACCGTATTGACCGAATTGTGCGGAGAAGGTACGCTGTCGGCAGAGATCTATTATGACGGAAAAAAGGTGGGGGAAGCCTCCAAACAAAATGTGAGCGTAACGGGAAGTTTGGAAATCCGACTTTCCGAAACCCATTTGTGGGAGTTGGGATGCGGTCGGCTGTATGACGTTTATTTGCACTATGGCGAGGATACGGTCAAAACTTATTTTGGTTTGCGGACGGTCGAATTGAAGGACGGCAAATTCCTTCTCAACGGAAAGAGCGTCTTCCAGCGGTTGATCTTGGATCAAGGGTTCTATGCGGACGGTATTTGGACAGCACCCGATGAAGCGGCGTTGATTCGCGATATTGAATGCAGTCTGTCGGCAGGCTTTAACGGTGCGCGCTTGCATCAAAAAGTGTTTGAACCGCGGTTTCTCTATCACTGTGACCGCTTGGGCTATATGGTTTGGGGCGAATACGGCAGCTGGGGCATCGACCATTCCGACATTGCCAATCTGCCCGTCTTTTTGAGCGATTGGTTGGCTGAAGTTCGTCGCGATTGCAATCATCCGGCTATCATCGGTTGGTGTCCGCTGAATGAGACATGGGATCACGGTCTGCAATGCAAGCGGCAGGATCCCGCGTTTTTACGGATGTTGTACGAGCAGACCAAACTTGCCGATCCGACTCGTCCGTGCATTGATACCAGCGGAAACTATCATGTTGTGACGGATATTTTTGATGTTCATGATTATGACCAAAATCCGGAGAGTTTCAAGGAACATTACGATCGGCTGTTCACGGAAAATCAACTCTACGATCGGCTTTCGGAACGTCAAACGTGGAAGGGTGAACCGATCTTTGTTTCTGAATACGGAGGCATCGGTTTCCGCCTTCCGGAAACGGATGATGCACGGCATGTTGCATGGAGCTATGGAAATGCTACCACCAGTTATGAAGAATTTTATGCCCGTTACAAAGGATTGACCGATGCGCTGTTGGATAATCCCCGTATGCTCGGATTTTGCTATACACAGCTGACCGATGTGGAGCAGGAGCAAAACGGATTGTTTACTTATCGGGACAGAAAACCAAAATTTGATTTGCGCATCCTGTCAGAGATCAATCGACGCAAAGCGGCAATCGAGGATTGACCGCGCGGATAACATTGGCGAGCCGACCGCAACCGTCGTCGGCTCGCCGTTTTCGTTTGCGGATGACTGTTCAAGCAAGTTTTGCGGTGAGGTACGGGCGGCGGTTTGCGGTGTGAAAAAAAGTCGATGAAAAAGCGAAAAACACCTTGACAGAATGCCCAAATTGGTGTAAAATTGTATATGTAGAAAAATTTGCTTTGGAGGATACAAAAGTGAACGAAGTAATCAAGCAACTTTCTTTGATCGGAATTGTTCCGGTGATTAAAATCGACGATGCCAAAGATGCGGCACCGTTGGCAAAAGCTTTGATCGACGGTGGTTTGCCGTGCGCCGAGGTTACCTTCCGCACAGCTGCCGCAAAAGAAGCGATCTCCGTGATTTCCAAGGAATATCCGGATATGATCGTCGGTGCCGGTACGGTTTTGACAACGGCACAGGTAGATGATGCCATCGAGGCGGGGGCAAAATTTATCGTCAGTCCCGGTTTGAATCCGGAGATCGTAAAATATTGCATTTCCAAAGGATGTCCCATTGTCCCCGGAATCAATAATCCCAGCGGAATCGAACAGGCTTTGACATTGGGGCTGGATGTTGTCAAGTTTTTCCCGGCTGAGCAGTCCGGCGGTTTGAATATGATCAAGGCGATGTCGGCACCTTATGGCGGCGTCAAATTTATGCCGACAGGCGGCGTAAATCCCGCCAATGTTTGTGACTATTTGGCAAACCCGAAGATCGTTTGTTGCGGCGGTAGCTGGATGGTTAAGCCGGAGATGATTGCGGCAGGTGATTTTGCGGGAATCGAAAAATTGGTTCGTGAAGCGGTGGATACCATGTTAGGATTGCAATTCCGTCATGTCGGCATCAATCCGTGCGGCAGTACTTCCGGAGAGGCGGCAAATGCGTTGGCATCCGCATTCTCTTTCCAACCGCGTGAAACTTCAAAGTCCGTTTTCTCCGGCTCTGCACTGGAGTTGATGAACGAAAAAGGTCCGGGTACACACGGACACATTGCAATTGCAACCAATAACGTTGATCGTGCGGTTTATCATCTTTCCCGCCGCGGTGTTCGCTTTGACCTTTCCACCGCAACGTATGATGCAACCGGTGCGATGAAGTTTGTTTATTTGGCAGATGAAATCAACGGTTTTGCATACCATTTGGTAAAATAAAAAATTACAGGAGAAAAACAGATCATGAAAAGAATCGTTACATTCGGTGAGTTGATGTTGCGCTTAGCTCCCAACGGCTACTATCGTTTCTTCCAAAACGATCAAATGCAGGCAACTTTCGGTGGCGGTGAAGCAAATGTTGCCGTTTCGCTTGCCAATTACGGAATGGACAGTGTTTATGTAACCAAACTTCCCAAGCATGCCATCGGTCAGGCTGCGGTCGATTCCTTGCGTTACTTTGGTGTGGATACTTCCAAGATCGTTCGCGGAGGGGATCGAGTCGGTATTTATTTCTTGGAAAAAGGTGCGTCGCAAAGAGGCTCCGTTTGTATTTACGACCGTGCGCATTCCGCTATTGCCGAAGCGTCCCCGGAAGATTTTGATTGGGATGCGATTTTCGACGGAGCAGATTGGTTCCATTTCACCGGAATCACGCCCGCACTGGGAAAGAACGTGACCGCAATCTGCTTGGCGGCATGCAAGGCGGCAAAGGCAAAAGGCGTTAAAATTTCTTGCGACTTGAATTATCGCGGAAAACTTTGGACAAGAGCCGAAGCGCGTGAGGCGATGACCGAGCTGTGCAAATATGTAGATGTTTGCATTTCCAACGAGGAAGATGCAAAGGATGTTTTCGGCATTGAGGCGGAGGGCACCGATATTTACGGCGGTAAATTGAATCACGAAGGATATAAGTCGGTTGCAAAACAATTGGCTGACAAATTCGGCTTTGAAAAAGTGGCGATCACGTTGCGGACTTCGATTTCTGCCAATGACAACGATTGGGCGGGAATGCTCTATGACGGCGAGAATTACTGTTTCTCCAAGTCTTACCATTTGCACATTGTGGATCGTGTCGGTGGCGGCGATTCTTTCGGCGGCGGCTTGATCTATTCGTTGCTGAACGGTAAAACAACACAGGAGGCGATCGAATTTGCGGTTGCGGCTTCCGCATTGAAGCATTCCGTGGAGGGTGACTACAATCGTGTTTCCGTGTCCGAAGTCGAAAAATTGGCAGGCGGCGACGGTTCCGGTCGTGTACAAAGATAATTTTCCTTTGCAAAAAGTTGGAAAAAGGTTATCTTGATGGCATAACCGGTTTGTACACTCCACCCGAATGCTATTCGGTGGACGAAAACGAAGCCGAATGGTTTGACAGATCTTTTCCGACCAAGAAAAAATTGAAATCGGACAGTCAAATTTTTTAACAAATGAATCAAAGACTGCAAACGACTCCCAAAGGTGGTTGCAGATAAAGATCGTCCGTATCGCGTTTTTACAGCGGTACGGACGATCGTTTTTTTCAATTTGAGGATTATTTGAAGAAGTTGACGCTCAAAATAACAATTCCCAGGGCAATCAAAATGATTCCGGTGACTCGATTGAGAGTTTTTGTATCCGAACGGTTGGCGATATGAGCGGCAACTTGCGCCCAACCCAAGGTGAAAAGAATACACAAAATCAAAATTGTCAGATCCGGCAGACCTCCGATGGAAAAATGACTGATTGCACCGGTCAGTGCGGTAAACGTCATAATAAAAACGCTTGTCCCGACAGCGCATTTTAACTCGTATCCGAGAACGGATGTCAAAATCAACAGCATCATCATGCCGCCGCCCGCGCCGATGAATCCGCAAATAAAGCCGATGAAGATTCCGCATAAGATAGATTGAACGATTCGTTTCTTTTTGGAAACGCTTTGCATGGCTTCTTTGGTCGTCATAACCGGTTTTACAACAAATTTAATTCCGAGGATCATGGTCATGAATACGGAAAAATTGCCCATGGTACTGTTCGGAACAAAACTTGCAACAAAACTGCCGACTGCGGTGAGCAGGAGTACAAATATCATCATCACGATGCCGTTCTTTATATCGACATTTCCGTTTTTGCGATAGGTGCGACAACTGAAGGCACTTGCCAGAACATCGCTTGCCAATGCAATGCCGACTGCTTCATAAGCGGGAACTCCCAGCAGGGTGATTAGCATCGGACTGATGACTGCGGCGGCACTCATTCCGGCAAAGCCGGTTCCGATCCCCGCGCCGGCACCGGCAATGAAACAAACCAATAGTTTCCAAATAAAATCCATACGTTTTGCTCCTCATGTTTTTGAGACGGTTCGATTCCGTTTTATACGACATTTATTCATTATATCATTTGAATGTGAAGCTCGTATGAACCGAATTGGTATTTTTCAAATGAAAAATCAATAAAACGGAATCGAAGTCAAAACAATCATTCTGTTTTTTGGTGAATCATGGATTCTTTGAATAATGCGCACGGAAACAGGAAAAATAATATCAACGGGAATTTTCAGATCGGACAGAAGGGAGAAAACGGATGAAAAAATTTAGCTATCGGATTGAGGACATCAACGGGATGCATGCGCGTCCTGCCGGAAAACTGGCAACCTATGCCAAACAATTTGATTCCGATATTCGTGTCAACTATGCCGATAAGGAAGCAGACGGGAAGCGGTTGCTTGCTTTGATGAGCTTGGGGGCAACGCACGGATCGGAGTTGCATTTTACGATTATCGGTGCCGATGAAGAACGTGCTTGTTTGGAGTTGGAACGGTTTTGCAAAGAGATTTGGCAATGCGGAGTGTGAAATCGAATGAATGAACAGGTAGAACAAATGAAGCGGAAAACAGCGGTCTATCACGGTGTTGGAATCGGTTGCCGATGTGTATGCGGAACGTTGCGCTTTCTTCACAGAACGGATCGAGCCGCGAGCCAAACTGTGTCCGTATCTTCTCCGAGTGAGGAATTGCGGCGATTGCATGCGGCATTGAAGCAAGTGCGCGAGCATGTCCTGGAATTGCGACAGCGATTGGAGGGCATGCTGGGGGGAGGTGAATCCGAAATCTTTGAAGTTCACGGAATGCTGTTGGAAGATGAAGATTTTGTGCAGGAGATGGAGGCTGAGATTGCAAACGGCGCATGTGCCGAAAATGCCGTGGAGACGGCACGAAAACGATATGCCGAACTGTTAGGCGATCTGGAAGATCCTTATCTTGCCGAACGTTCGGATGATATTTCCGACATCGCGGGACAGATTTTGACCTGTTTGCAAGGAAAGACAGAAAGGAAGGAACCGGAGCCGACGCAACCGTATATTTTGGTTGCCGACGATCTATCTCCGTCGGAGACTGTCGGTATGAATCGGGAGAATTTGCTTGGATTTGTGACTTTTGGAGGAACCGGTCACTCTCATACAGCCATTTTGGCACGTGCCATGGGGATTCCCGCACTGGTCGGGGTGGGAGAAATTCCGCAATCGTACAACGGTTGCATAGGGTTGCTGGATGCCGATTGCGGGAGTTTGACGGTGTCACCGAACGCGGAACAACAGCGACTTTTTCAAAAAAGAGTCGAAGATGCCGAACGTTTGGCACACGAGGAAGAACAGGCATTGCGTGAATGGATCCATCGTCCTGCCGTTACAAAGAGCGGACGTCGGATTTTGATTTATGCGAATATCGGAAACGAAACGGAACTTTCCGAAGCAATTGCAAACGGTGCTGACGGAATCGGACTTTTGAGAAGTGAGTTTTTGTATTTCTCCTTTGAACGGGAACCTACGGAAGATACATTGACGGAATGCTATATCCGGATGATTCGACAGATGAACGGTCAACGTGTGGTGATTCGCACATTGGATGTCGGTGCCGATAAACAAATTCCGTATTTGAATCTACCGGATGAAGAGAATCCTGCGTTAGGCTTTCGCGGGATACGTGTTTGTTTGGCACGAGAGCAATTGTTCAAAACACAATTACGAGCCGTGTTACGCGCATCTGCATATGGGAAGGTTGCTTTGATGCTTCCGATGGTCGTTTCCGTGGAAGAAGTGCGACGGAGTCGCCGTATTTTGGAGGATTGTAAGCAAGAGCTGAAACGGGACGGCATGGCGTTTGATCCGAATCCGGAATTCGGTATTATGATCGAAACGCCTGCAGCCGCAATCATGAGTGTCGAACTGTCGGAGACTGTCGATTTCTTTTCGGTCGGAACCAATGATTTATTGCAATATACGCTTGCCGCCGATCGGCAAAATCCCATGGTGGAGTCGCTTTGCAACGAAAATCGAGACCCCGTGCTTCGATTGATTGCGTCATCCGCCGAAGCCATTCACCATCGCGGTGGATGGATCGGCGTTTGCGGGGAATTGGCGGCAGAAACGGAGTTGACGCAACGATGGATGGAAATGGGGATCGATGAGTTATCCGTTTCCCCGCCGCAATTACTCACCATCAAAAAACAGGTGACGGAATGTCGATAAAACAGATCAAGAAAGGAACCGCTGAATGTTTTTTTCAAAAAGGAAAGAAGGACAGTTGTTTGCACCCTGTACGGGGAAGTGTATCCCGATGGAAGAAATTCCGGATGAAGCCTTTTCGGGAGGATTATTGGGAAAGGGCTTTGGGATTGTTCCGACCGAAGGACGGATTTGTTCTCCGGTCAACGGGACATTGGAAACGATTGCCGAGACCAAACACGCATATACCGTTCTGACCGAGGACGGATTGGATGTACTGATCCATATCGGCGTGGATACTGTTCGTTTGAAGGGGGAAGGGTTTCGATCGACTGTTTCCGCGGGACAACGGATTCGTGTCGGTGAAGTGCTGGCAGAGGTGGAATTGGATCGGATTCGACGGATGCAACTTTCGGATGTGGTATCGGTATTGGTCACCGATCCGGAACACTTGACAACGGTCGATTTTCAATACGGCAACTGTGTTGCCGGTCAGGATGTTGTGATGCGTTATCAAACCGCTCGGAAAGGATCGTAAACCATGTCGGATACGATGATGAAAGAAAGAAAGCAAAGCGGATTTTTCAATGTATTGCAACGTGTCGGACGTGCTTTTATGTTGCCGATTGCATTGCTGCCGATTGCCGGATTGCTGTTGGGGATCGGTGCTTCTTTGACCAATACGGCGATGTTGGAGACATACGGATTGACGAAAATTATGGGAGAAGGGACGATATGGTATTCCGTATTCACTTTGCTTTCGTCTGTCGGAACGGTCATTTTCGATAATCTTCCGATTCTGTTTGCCATGGGGGTTGCGTTGGGGATGGCTGAACAGGAAAAAGCAACGGCAACTTTATCGGCTGCGATTGCATTTTTTGTGATGCACCAAACCATTCATGCTTTGCTCTCCATCAGTGGGAAATTGGAACCCGGTGTGATGCAGGAAGGAACCGTCGCCAATGTTGTCGGGATCGAATCTCTGCAAATGGGTGTTTTCGGCGGTATTCTCGTGGGGCTTGGAGTGGCGTGGCTCAATCAGCGGTTTTATAAGATCCGATTGCCCAATGTGATTTCCTTTTTCGGAGGAACTCGCTTTGTTCCGATTATTTCAACGGCTGTCTATCTGTTGGTTGGCGTATTGATGTTTTTTATATGGCCGTATCTTCAAACCGGGATTTATGCGTTGGGAGATTTGGTCTTGCAGTCCGGATATGCGGGAACTTTTATTTACGGATTGATTGAACGGCTTTTGATTCCGTTTGGTCTGCATCACGTTTTTTATTTGCCGTTTTGGCAAACCGGAGTCGGCGGTTCTGCTCTCATTGACGGTGTGATGGTTTACGGCGCGCAAAATATCTTTTTCGCTGAATTGGCTTCATCGGATGTTACCAAATTTTCGGTAGAAGCTTGTCGGTTTATGAGCGGAAAGTTTCCGTTGATGATTTTCGGATTGCCGGGTGCGGCATTTGCCATGTATCGTTGTGCCGATCCGTCCAAGAAAAAAGCTGCGGGGGGATTATTCCTGTCGGCGGCGTTAACATCCATGTTGACGGGAATTACCGAGCCGTTGGAGTTTACTTTTCTGTTTGTGGCACCCGCGCTGTATGTGATTCATTCCGTATTCGCAGGACTTGCCTATCTGTTGATGCACTTGTTCCAAGTGAGTGTCGGTATGACGTTTTCCGGTGGATTGATCGATTTGACTTTGTTTGGAATTTTACAGGGGGATGCAAAGACCAATTGGGTGATGATTTTACCAGTCGGCATTGTGTATTTTATTGTTTACTTTTTGTTGTTCGTTTTTTTGATTCGCAAGCGTAATTATCTTACACCCGGACGTGAAACGGGAGAATCCGATGTCAAACTATATACGCGGTCTGATTATAATCGAAAAAAAGAAAATCGGAAGTCTCAAGATGCACATGCGGTTTCAAAAATGATTTTGGAAGGATTGGGCGGCAAGGACAATCTTTCGGGATTGGATTGTTGTGCAACACGGTTGCGTGTCAGTGTCAAGGATCCCAGTTTGGTGTCTGATGAACGACTCAAGGCAAGCGGTGCCGGCGGCGTGATCCGAAAAGGGATCGGCGTGCAGATCGTTTACGGACCGCAAGTTTCCGTGATCAAAAGTGAGCTGGAGGAGTATATCCGATCGTTGGATGAATAACCGATCAGATCAAAATAACGCGGAGACCGATAACGGACGGTCTCCGCGGTTTTGTTGTTAGACGGTTATAAGCGAGATGTTTGTTCCAGCATGAGAAGAACGGACAGCCTTTCCGTGTTTGCAAAATTCGATCAACGGACATTCCGTGCAGCGGGGTGTCCGCGCGGTACAGGTATCCCGCCCGAGCTGAACGATTCGATGACAAAAATCGGAAATTTCGGCTTGCGGAAGGAGGGGCGTTAATTGCCGTTCGACTTGCAGAGGATCTTTTAAGGTTTCCGGATACAGACCGAATCGCCCGCAGATGCGAATGCAGTGTGTATCGGCAACGATTCCGCCTTTTTGATAAACATCGCCCAGTAGCAGATTGGCGACTTTTCTTCCGACACCGGGAATTTTCAATAGGTCTTCCATGGTATCCGGCAAAATACCGTGGAAGTCGTGCAATAACATCAGGCAGGCGTCTTTTGTGTTTTGTGCTTTGACATGGTATAAGCCGCACGGACGGATGATTCGTTCCAAATCTTCGATGGAGGCTTCCGCAATCGCTTGCGGTGTCGGGTATGTATCAAATAATTCACGGCAGACCAAATTGACACGTGCGTCGGTACATTGTGCCGATAACCGTCCCATGATCAAGAGTTTCCATGGTTCACCGTTCCATTCCAAAGCGCAAACGGCAGATGGATAAACGGTTTTCAATCGTTGGGCGATTTGAAAAAGTTGTTCCGATTTTTGTTGGTGCGTCATAAATGACTCCTTTTTTGTTGACCTTGTGTGGTGGTGCAAGAGTAACCCCTGTCTATATTATAATATAAAAATCGAATTCTGTAAAGTAAAAATCGAAAAAACGAAGATTTTTTTGATTTGTTTACAGATTTCTATGGATTTTCGCCGTTGGATATGTTACAATGAAGAAAAGGCTGAGAAAGGAAGTGGATGTGACTATGAAGTTGCTGTTTTTTGATTTGGAGTTTGCGAACAGTCAAATACCGGGTTCTGTTTATTCTTTGGGCTATTTGATTACGGATGAATCCTTTCAAATTTTGATGCCTCCGACCGATCTGTGCATTGCACCGGAGTGTATATGGAACGAATATGTGGAAAAAAATATTTTGGCTTATCCGAAGCAGGAAGTGGAATCGTCGCCGCCTTTCCCGGAACAGTTTGATTTTATTCAGAAATTATTCGGCTATGCGGATCTTGCCATTGGATTTGCGGTCGGGAACGATGTCAAAGCCTTGCTCCGGGATTGTGAACGGTATGGGTTGCCACCGCTTTCCTATCGTTGGTTTGATGTGGAGAGGTTGTGCGCCAAACAGGAAGAACATCAGGATGCTCACGGACTGGGTGGTTGTTATTCGGCATGGTGCGGTGAGGAAGCAGATCACCGACATCGAAGCGACGGTGATGCTTATGCGACCATGCGTCTGATGGAGGCGATCTGTAAGGCAAAACATGTAACGGCTGACATGATGATACAGGCATATCCTGAATGCGGGGGAGAGACTTCGAGTGGCAATGGCGGGCAGAGCAGAACGGATACAACGACAAAACAGCAACAAAAGAAACGTCGTTGGTATCATAGAAAGAACAAACAAGAAAAGGAACAAAGAACATGAAACGAATGATACGCGGTATTTGCATCATTGTAACGGCTTTTGGCTTAATGTTATGTTGTTGCGGATGTTCTTCTTCGTTGGAAGGCACCTATCAGCCGGAGGACGAGGATGATAAACTGTATATTTTTACAGCGGAAAAAGTCATTTTTGTGAATTTTATCGGAGACGAGTCATATGAATTGCATTTTACATATGAGATCGAAGAAGTCGGTACAGATCAAGAAGAGGAAAAAATGATTCTGCATTTCCTTGGGTTATATTATGACGGAAGCGATACGGATATTGCATATTATTTGGACGGATTGTTGTACGGGTATCGACAAGAGCCGTCCAGCAGCGCAACATTGGTACGCGGCAATGGATATTTGGTGATCAACGGAATCAAATTTATCAAACAGTGAAGCCCTGTTTTGAAGAAAAGGTAACCGTTCGGGATATTCCAAAGGAAAATCTGCTTTGGAGGAACTTTTGAAAAAAGAATTTTATAAAATTTTCAACAAAATAATAGAATATAAAATTGAAAAAGCCGTTAAAAGCAGATTAAATCACCATTTACGGTTTTTGATATAATTGTTAAGCAATAAAAATGCTTGTTTTGGTGACAAAATGGTGACAGAATTTACTAAAAGTTATAGCACAATAAATAAAAAAATTGATTTTTACATAACTATATGCTATAATATGATTAGAGAAAATTTTATAAATAGAAATGAGAGTTTTATGAATACGGAAATTTGTATATTTAATAGCAAAATCAAGTCTTTAAGTATTGAAGACGTGAAGAATAAAATTATAAACGGAGATTGTCTTGAGGTAATGAAAACTTTACCGGATAAATCTATTGATATTATTATTACATCACCACCATACAATTTGCTCAATTCAACAGGAAATGGCTTAAAGAAAAATACAAATTGTGGTAAATGGAAAAATGCTGCCATTAAAGATGGTTACAAAGATTATAATGATAATATGCCGTATCCCGAATATATTGAATGGCAAAAAGCTTGTGTTGCTGAAATGTATAGGCTTATCAAAGATGATGGTGCTATATTTTACAACAATAAAAATAGAGTTCAAGCGGGATTATTACAAGACAGAAGAGAAATCGTAAAAGATTTTCCTTTAAGACAAATTATAACGTGGAAAAGAAGCGGTGCAATTAATTTTAATGCAGGATATTTCCTGCCCACAACAGAACAAATATACATAATCTGTAATAAGGATTTCAAATTAAGAAAAGGTGCTAACAAGTTTACAGATGTTTGGGAAATTAAGCAGGAAATGAATAATCCGCATCCTGCTCCATTCCCCGAAGAATTGATTGACAGAATTGTAAATAGCACAGAGGGTTCTGTAGTTTTAGATCCTTTTGGTGGCTCTGGAACAACGGCGGTTTCAAGTATAAAAGATAATAAGAATTTTATATTGATTGAAAAGTCAATGACATATTGTAAAATGGCAAAAGCGAGAATAGAAGGGAAAGGAGATTGGAGAAATGGCACAGACAATACATCAGAAAATAGAAAGAACTCCGTTTAAGAATATTTATTGGTTTGCTAGACACTTATTAAACACAGATCAATATGGTGCTTTGGGAAAAGCAAAGGAGACACAATTACTTGGAGCAATTTCTGTATTAGAGAACATTATGGCACAAACAGAGATAACAGAATGTGAAAAACTTCTTGTTTGTAAAAATACACTATCTACAGAAATTAAAGGAATGGTAAAACAAGGTACAAAAAATGCTAACCTTGCCCTTAATTTAATTGATACTCTTGATAAAGAAATAAAAACATTAGAGGATGTTGTAGTTTTCTGTATTACAATGAAATATATAGTAGCACCTATAAACCAAGCGATTGCCACTGTTCCTTCTGATGATGCAGAATTTTGCAAAAAAGCAGCAACAAATATTTTAAGTACATTGGGCGAAGAAAAAGCAGGGCTTGTTATTGAAACATGGGACAATTTGGGGGTTAAGGGTTGTTTAGATGCTGAAAGAACTGCTGTCGTAGAAGCCTTTACGCATCTCATTGATAATTTATTATCATTAGATATTATAAAACACGATAGTATGGACGATAACCTGATTTTAACTGCATTCGTACAAGAGTTTGAAAGAAGATTAGGACAGAAAAGAAAATCAAGGGGAGGTAATTCATTAGAAACAGTTGTTTCATTCCTTTTTGACTACTATAAATTCCCATCAACAGAAGCACCAAGTCATTTTGACCAAGATTTAGAAGTTGATAAATGGTTCAAGTGTAAAGATGGATGGAGTGTTGGTATAAGCTGCAAAAGAACATTAAGAGAAAGATGGAAGCAGGTAAGTCAGGCAGATAGAGGTACATTATCACATTTTAAAATAAAAGAACTATGGCATATAATAACTTATGATAAGGACTTGTCTGATGATAAAATTGTACGTTTGGGAGAGCAAGGTCAAATCTTTTATTTAATGGATAGTAGCAACACATATCAAAAGTGTTCTGAACATATTGGAATGAAAAACTATGTAAGACCTTTATCAAATTTTATTTCGGATATAAGAAGCAATATAAAATAAGATATTTAATAGCAAGCACAGCAAATGAGTACCCATTTGCGAAAAATATAATTTGAAATAGCATTTAAGTTAAGGGAATTTAAGCCAAAGAACGAGCTTAAATTCCTTTTTTCAAAATTGTATTTAAAGTGGTTTGTTTTTGTTAATGGTATTATGTTTTCTTTGCCTTAAAAATGAAAAAAGCGTCAAAAATAAACACTAAAACAGCTTGTTTTTTGCGATATACAGTTTTATTATTTTAGTAATTATTATTTTAGTAATAATTTAATAACGTGAAAAAAGGCTTTTGCTGTGGTGACAAATTGGTGACAGAGCTTACAAAAATAAATTATAAAGGATTATATTAAGAAATCAGCCCTATTTCTCAAAACTATGATTTTAGGCTCTTTGCACAAGATAAGATATAAGTTGCCTATATAAAGTTATACTAAATTATTTTCCAATAAAAAATATTATAAAAATTGTTTGTAAAAAAGTGAAAAAAGGACTTGACAAAGCCCCGAAAACAGTGTATAATATTGATTGTCGTAATCTTGAAATTCGGCGATTGCGGCAGTACACGGAGAAGTACTCAAGAGGCCGAAGAGGCGCCCCTGCTAAGGGTGTAGGTCGGTTATCCCGGCGCGAGAGTTCAAATCTCTCCTTCTCCGCCAAAAGCGAATAATACGAACACCGAGCAAAATTCGGGGTTCGTATTA
>CAZUYA010000006.1:0-50673 GCA_964624685.1 uncultured Ruminococcus sp.
TGCATATACCGTTGAAGCGGTTCAGGGCAATGCCGATGTTCAGGATGATCCGGAAGGTACTGCTTACGTTACCAATGCGGTCGAGTTCAAAGCGGCTCTGAACGCAATGAAGGGACAACGCGCAAGTGCCAACATCGTCATTATGAAAAATATTGATATGAGCGGTTGGACCTCCTATGATGCCGATTACAAAACGATTACCATTGAAGGAAAAGGTCATACGTTGACCGGTTTGACGGCTCCGTTATTCCTTTCCGCAGGTATCGGCGATCTGACAGTTTCCAACCTGAACTTTTCAAATGCGAACCTTGAGTCAACTATACTTAATCCGGTGAATGATGGTCGCGGTGCGGGCGTGATTGCCGGCAATACCAACCAGAACGGCGGCGGTGTCATCACCATTGCCAATTGTAACGTGGAAGATTCTTCCATCAAAGCATACAAGTATGCGGGTGCGTTCATCGGTCATGCGGCAGGCGGTCAAACTGCGGCTGCAAAGATCGTATTTGACAACTGCACCGTGGAGGATACCGCTATTCAAACCATTGATTCTTCCGTTGGCGGTTTGATCGGTCACACGATTGTTGCAACGCAAATTTCCGATTGCACGATTGCCGGAACCACTTCCATTCAGTGCAACGAGGACAGAACCAACCAAGCCGCAAAGGCAGGTTATCTGGTGGGTACGGTCAATGCTTACACCACCGAGATCAGCGATTGCACGGTGGAAGGGACCGTACAGTTGAACACCAAGAACGGCACAACGTTGGCAGACGGTTTGGTCGGACGGACGGCAGCTTCCGGTGCGATTGTTGTCAACAACAGCGCATATGTGACAGCGGCTCAACTCAAGGCAATCTTGACTGCCGGTGTCGATGTCAAGTTGGATAAAAACTATATTTTGACCGACGCATGGACTTCTGTTTCCGTTGCCAATAATACCGTCATCGACGGACAGGGACACTCCATCTCCGGCTTGACGACTTCGTTGTTGAAGGATAACGTTCCCAACGTGACCATCAAGAATCTGACCATCAAAAATTCTATCATTGAGTCCACCTCCGCAGTCGGTGCGGGAAACGGCGCATTTGTTCCCAGTTGTAATCAAAGCGGAAAGCTCGTGTTCGAGAATTGCCATTTGCTCAATTCCACGGTCAACGGTGATGCAACCAACCAGCAGGTCGGTGGTTTTGTCGGTCATTTTGCAGGTGCTATGGAAGTTTCCGGTTGTACGGTCATTGGTTGTAACATCAACGGTGACAGCTCTGCCGCCGGGATTGTCGCATTGGCACAATTGAATCTGGATCAGAGCATTTCCGATTGTGAAGTGAAAAATTGCAATATCACGTCTTCGGATGGCGACGATTGGAGAATCGGTGCCGTGGTCGGTACTGCCAATGCAAGCAAGACTTTGACAATCAGCAACTGCAAAGAGAGCGGCAATACGTACTCCATGCCCAACAGCAGTGCGACCAACCCCGGTCACAATCTGTACGGACGGAACAAAGGTACGGATACGTGCATGATCGTTATTGACGGCAAGGCACCCATTGCAAGCGGTGTTGTGCTGGATGTGGCATCCGGCATCTATGAACTTTCCAATGCCGACGGTATGGTTTGGTTTGCCGCTGAAGTGAAAAAAGCAGGCGCTCGCCGCGCTTGCTATGTCAGTGCAAAACTGGTTGACGATATTGATATGGGATCCGTTCTCAATTGGGCACCCATCGGTCAGACCGGCGGTTTGGACGATCAACCCGACTGGTACGGTACTTTTGACGGCGACGGTCACACCATCAGCAACTTCCACATGGATGAGGTTGCGGGTGCCGATGAGTATTATGCGGTCGGTCTGTTCGGCTGGCACAAGGGTACCATTAAGAATCTGACTATGGAGAATGCAACGATTTCCGGTGCACACTATGTCGGTGTGATCTGCGGTTATGTAGAAGCCGGCAAGATCGAGAATTGCACAGTCAAGAATTCTTCCGTTAAGGGATGCCATGCAAACAGCGACAGATGTGGCGACAAGATTGGCGGAGTTGTCGGTTTTGCGGCTGCTTCTACCATCACAGATTGCACGGTGGACTCTATTCTCGTGAACGCAGGTCGTGACGCAGGTTATGTTGTCGGATGTATCAGCAACGGCACTCAAGTAACGGGTTGCACGGCGATCGGAACGAATAACATGTTCGAGGATACAACTTGCAATAAGCACGGCGAAAACATGAACGAGGAACTGATCGGTCGTTCCATTTAACGGATATTTGATCGACAGTTGAAGCACGAAAATAGGCTCCCAGGGTGGGATTTCACTTTGGGAGCCGATTTCCTCAAGAGAATGATGCCTGCAGTGGTAGGAAAGGAATCTCACCTGTAGGTGGAGGAAGCCACAAGCGGCGGTAGAGGCATCCCGTAGCCTCCCCTGTAGGGGAGGTGCCGCGAAGAGCGGCGGAAGGGTTTCTGCTAATGAGTTTTATTTTTTCAAAACAAACCCCTCCGTCAGGCTTGCGCCTGCCACCTCCCCTACGAGGGGAGGCTTTAAGAGGGAGGCTAACCGTAGCTTCCCCTGTAGGGGAAAAGGCACTTGGTGACGATAGGGTTTCGTTCTGTAGCCTCCCCTGTAGGGGAGGGAGCCGCGCCAAGGCGCGGGGGAGGGGGTTATTTGGTACGATGTTTTTTCTGTAGCAAAAACTTTTTCCTTTGGAAAGAACCCCTCCGTCACGGCAAGCCGTGCGGCACTTTGTGCGGCACTTTGTGCCTTCTCCCACTACGAGGGGAGACTTCAAGGGGCTAACGCCTTACAGAGGGAGGCTTCAAAGGACTGCACCGATAGGAGATCAAAACAATTCAAAAAAATTGCGGTACCCGCGGGTACCGCCACTTCCCGGCGGGAAGTGGCGGTCAAAGATGAGAGGCTTCTGATAACCGAACGGGCGGAGCCGACCTTTGAGCAACCTTTGCGGTGACGCAACCCGACCACTTCGGAATCGGACAAAATTCAAATAACGATAAAGAAAGGCGATTATGATGAAGAAAAAAGTAATTCTATCTTCCATATTGACGATTGCACTTTGTCTGTGCTTGATTGCAGGATCGACTTTGGCACTCTTTACCGGTGAGAGCAAAGTCAATGTGGCAGTGACTTCCGGTACGGTGAGCGTTGTTGCCACCGCTTCCGATGTAAAATTGGGTTCCACGTTGGGACAGAATCTTTCCCAGACCAATGCTACCCAAAGCGGGAACACCGTCACTTTGGAAAAGTTTGTTCCCGGTGACTATGTGACATTCAACATTCAGGTTGAGAACAAGAGTGATGTGACCGTAAAATACAGAACCATCATTGCCATGGTGGAAGATAACGGTCTGTGGAACGGTTTGGAAGTAACCGTCAACGATGCAACGTATGCGGGCGAGACCAAAGTTTCCGCATGGACAACGCTGGCACCGACCGCACATTCCGATACCGTATCGGTCAAAGTTGCATTGCCGAGCGGCGCGGGCAACGACTACATGGGCAAGACCTGCAAGTTTGCTTATACCGTGGAGGCGGTTCAGGGCAATGCCGAAACGGTCGATCCGGATGAAAATACGCATTACATCTATAATGTCAACGACCTTATGACTTTGTGCAACGGAGTAGACAGCTCGATCAAGCGTATTGAGTTTGTCAATGATGTCAATTTGAGCGGCTACAACTTTACGACACTGGACTTTGATAACCGCGATGTTGCCATCGACGGGAACGGTCACACCGTAACCAACTTGAAGGCTCCGTTGTTCAACTTCTACGGCGGTACCGTTTCGGTCAAGAATTTGACCGTTGACGCGTCCGATGTTATTGGCAACAACGGAGTGCTGGGGACGGCTGCCATTGTGGAACAGGCACAGTGGGCGAGCCTCCGTATGGAGAACTGCCACGTTCGCAACACGACCGTAACCGCGGGCGACAGCCGCACGGCAGCTTTGGTCGGCTATGTGGTAGGCGGTGCGGAGATTGCCGATTGCTCGGTTGAGAACTGCAACGTTACCGCGCAAGGTTCCGTTGCGGGTATCCTCGGACATGAACAAAGACAACCCGGTTATTGGAACTATGTCAAACTGGATAATTGTTCCGTGAAGAACAGCACCTTGGCTTCGACCGACAACGGCGGTTGGAGAGTGGGTACCATGATCGGTACAATCGCGGGCAAGAACACCACCATCAATGAGAACTGCGTTTCCACGGGCAACACCTTGACGCAGACGGGCAAAACGGCTCCCGACCATGAGTGGTACGGACGAATTTCCAATACAGGAAGTCTGACCATTGGTACTACGGCATATGTTTCGGCGGCTGATTTGACAGAGATTCTGTCTCCCGTTGCAAACGGAACTTCTTCCTTTACTTTGGATAAGGATTACGTTGTGACGGACGATTGGACGTCTTTGACATTCCCCACGAGCGGCGCGTATGAGCCGATTAACGCAACGTTTTCCATCGACGGTCAAGGTCACACCATTTCCGGTTTGACCGAGCCGTTGGTTGCCGGAAACATTGCCGCAACTGTAATTATCAAAAACTTGACGATCAAGGATTCTGTTATTTCCTCCGGAAATGAAGGCGATCTGGGCAGAGGTGCGTTCATTGCCTACAAGGACAATTTCGGCGGCGGATATGTTTATTTGGATAACTGCCATTTGGTTAACTCCACCGTAACGGCAGAGTATGCGGCAGGCGGTTTGATCGGTTACTTCTCCGGCGCGATTTTGGATATTCAAAATTGTTCCGTTTCCGGTTCCGAAATTTCCGGTCCGGATGATGTCGGCGGATTGGTTGGATTTTGTGGATATGGTACAGTTACCATCAGCAATTCCAAAACGACGGATTGCACCATCGTCTCTACCAAGAGCGGTTCGTACAGAATCGGTTATACCATCGGTACGGTTCCCAGTGTGGGTACCGTTACGTTGAAGGGCGTGACTTTTTCCGGCGGTTCTTTGACGCAGGCAAACTCGACCGGCTTGGATAGCGGTGCCGTCAGCTCCAAGTGGATCGGACGGAGTTTCGGTAACGCGAGCATTCAGAATTGAGAATGGATAGAATGTAACGTTTGACATGCGAGTCACAACTTTACCACCACCCCGAAGATGTTCAAGGTGGCAAAGGGCGGTACATTGACTCTGAAGAGCAGCGTTGCCGGCGGTAAGATTTATTTGGATCAAAATGTCGTCGAAAACTGTTTAGACAGCTTTGTAATTGACGTAACAGCGGTATCAACCGATGCATAATTGCGCGTTTGTCGCGGCAGACATGAGTCTGCCGCGACTTTTTTATATTCTGAAAAAACGCTGGCAGTGCTGATTTTTCAGAATACAAAAATAAACCCTTCCGTCAGGCTAACGCCTGCCACCTCCCCTACAGGGGAGGCTTCAGAGAGCTAACGCCCGCCCTACGATGGGAGGCTATCTGACACTTCCCCTGTAGGGGAAGTGTCACCGTAAGGTGACGATAGGGTTTCGTTCCGTAGCCTCCCACTACGAGGGGAGGCAGAAAGAGTTGCGGCGCAAAGGTGCTATTCCTAATTTGTTGATGAAAGTTTGTACTTCGGACGTTTCTCCTGTCGTGGGAGAAGATGCGTTTTATAGCATGCCTAAATGTGAGGAATCTCTCACCGCATTGGAGCCGCCTCACTTCGGATTTTCCCAACCC
This sequence comes from uncultured Ruminococcus sp., assembly GCA_964624685.1. Lineage (GTDB taxonomy): Bacteria > Bacillota > Clostridia > Oscillospirales > CAG-272 > UMGS1865. The sequence goes on from CAZUYA010000006.1 coordinate 5,690, forward strand.
CCGAGCCTCCCCTGTAGTGGGAGAAGGCGCGTTGCGCCAGCCGCGCCCGGGCGCGGGGGAGGGGTTTATTTGGTACGATGTTTTTTCTGTAGCAAAAACTTTTATTTAGCAAACCCTTCCGTCAGGCTAACGCCTGCCACCTCCCCTACGAGGGGAGGCTTCAAAGGGCTAACGCCTGCGGCAGGAAGTGCCTTTTTTCACTGTGGGGGAGGTTTCAGAGGGCTAACGCCTGTGGCAGGATTTGATTTTTTTCACAGTAACCCCCCTCCGTCACGGCAAGCCGTGCGGCACTTTGTGCCTTCTCCCACTACGAGGGGAGGCAGAAAGAGTTGCGATTCCATGCGCGTTTTTGATATGGAGGATGAATCACAAGAACTCCCAAAAAAACAGAACCGTATGAAAAAATTCATACGGTTCTGTTTTTTGCGTTCATTTTATTTATTCTTCTGTCGTTGTGTCGGCAGTCAATACAATGGTTACGTGGAAGGTTCCAACTTCTTCTCCGGCTTCAAAATCGTATTTTTGGTCGGGATCAAATACGTATCCGTTTGCTTTGGTTACGCTGACTTCATAGTCTTTTTCGGTCAGTTTTTTGCTGATTTTGCCGTTGGCATCGGTTTTTCCGAGCGGATTGCACAGACCGTCGGCACAGGATTGTACCACAACGCCGGCAATCGGTGCGCCGTTTTGATCTACGACCGTAACGGTATAGGTGGGTTTGGTGGGAGTAGGATTCGTCGTTTCCGTGGAGTTGTCGGCGGTTGTCGTGGGCGTTTCGGTCGTTGTTGCAGTCGTGTTGTTTTCATTGCCGGAATCATCGGTGCAGGCGACGGTTGCCAATGCAATCGTAAAGACCAAAACAAACACCAAAGACAACCCCAAATAATTTTTGAGATGTTTCATTTTCATGAGAAAAAACCTCCGAATTATGATTTTACTTGCTTGTCAGTCTTTGAACAAGCCTTTTATATTATAGCATTCTTTCTCTTTTTTTTCAAGAGGTTTCAAAAAAATTTTATCATTTTCATGTATCCGCGCAATTTATTTATACATTTATACAAAAAAAATATATTTTTACAAAAAATACTTGAAATTTCTTACTTCCTGTAGTATAATATAAACTATGTGCTCGACAGTTCCATCTCTTTCGTGCTTTGCGCAACAAATAAATAGAAAGGCAACAAAAAACGATGAACAAAAAAACATGGTTCAAACTGACAACGAGCTTGCTTTTGTTGGTTATCACCGTTTCTCTCACGCTGACCTCTTGTTTTAACATTGGCGGGCAGAATGATGTGAGTGATTCTTTGATCAAACAGATCACCGGTGCGATCAATACCAACAGAAACAATTATCTGGATTCTTCGGTGGTGTATCAACTGCCGGATACGGTGAAGGATACCGATCTGATTTCGGTTATCATTCGTACCGATGAGGTATCGTTATTGGATACCTACAGCCGGGGAAATACGAGTCTTTCCTTTGGCGAATATGTCTATTCCGAGGAGGCGACTGCTTTTAAGACGGAATTGTATAATAAGAAGGTAACGATTCTGTCGGATTTGAGAGTTGCCGGAGTGGAATATGTCAGCGGTTCCGATTATTCAGCCATTTTGAGCGGATTTGAACTGACGATTACGGCAAAAGATTTTGAAGTGGTTTGCAAAACAATCGGCGAACGCGGAACTGCCATTGTCGGTGAAGTCTATGAACCGTCCGATACGCAACTGGTGGAAAACGATGTGAATTTCTATGAAAACACCGGTATTTTTGACAGTTCCGATTTTGCATATGACGGAACCGGTATGGTCATTGCTGTTTTGGATACCGGGTTGGATTATTATCATACGGCTTTTTCCATCAATAATTTTACTGCCGATCTGAACAAGTTGGGCTTGACATTTGACGATGTTGCGGCATTGGTCGGCGATACCGTTGCGTCCGAGTTGCAAAGCGGTTTGAAGGCAGAGGATGTTTTCATCAACCAAAAAGTGCCGTTCGGATTTGACTATGCCGACGGTGACTCCGAAGTGTATCCGATTGAAAGCACGCACGGTACGCACGTATCCGGCGTGATTGCAGGGAAAGACGATACCATTACCGGCGTTGCTCCCAATGCACAGCTGGTCGAGATGAAGATCTTTTCGGATGTGGATCAGACTGCACGTACCCCGTGGATTTTGAATGCACTAGAGGATTGCGTTATCCTCGGTGTGGATGCGATCAATATGTCCATCGGTACATCCTGCGGTTTTAGCCGTGAGACTGACCGCGAGGCAATTTCCGGTGTGTATCAAAAAGTTAAAGATGCGGGAATCAGTTTGGTTGTTGCTGCATCCAACAGTTATAACTCGACGTATGGTTCCGAAAAGAACGGAAACCTGGGGTTGACCTCGAATCCAGACAGCGGAACGGTCGGATCTCCTTCCACCTATGATGCGGCTTTGTCCGTTGCTTCAATCAGCGGTGTAAAGACTCCGTATATTTTATATAATGATACGATTATTTACTTTACGGAATCCAATGACCGTGTTTCCGAAGAAAAGCATTTTGTGGATGAATTGTTGGGCGATGGCGTTGACAGTCAGGATTTTGAATATATCAAAGTTCCGGGTGCCGGACGTTCCGCAGACTATACGGGAATGGACGTGACCGGAAAGATCGTTTTGGTTCAGCGCGGTTCCACGACATTTGAGGAAAAAGCCAATGTTGCCGAGACCAAGGGCGCGGCGGGCGTGATTATCTATAACAATGTGTCGGGCGATATTAAAATGAACGTCGGCGATACCAAGATTCCTGTTTGTTCTGTCGGACAAACGGACGGTGAACTTTTGGCGGCTGCCGGAAGCGGTAACATTCGCGTCAGTCGTTCGCAGACTTCCGGACCTTTCATGTCCGACTTCTCCTCTTGGGGACCGACACCGGATTTGGGAATCAAGCCGGAAATTACCGCGCATGGCGGTTCGATCCTTTCTGCGATTCCGGGGCAATCTTACGAGCGGCAGTCGGGTACTTCGATGGCGGCACCGAATATGACCGGTGTTGTGACATTGCTTCGTCAATATATCGTTGAAAATTATCCGGACATTGCCAATGATTCTCTCAAGGTAACCGCACTGGTCAATCAATTGTTAATGTCTACTGCCGATATTATTTTGAATACCAACGGCTTGCCTTATTCCGTAAGAAAGCAGGGAGCGGGGCTTGCAAATTTGACCGATGCCGCTGCAACCGCTGCATATATCCAAACATATGATCGGATCACCAATGAGGTGATGGATAAGACGAAGATCGAGCTTGGAGATGATCCGAACAAAACCGGCGTTTACACTTTGAATTTCTCAATTGTCAATATGGGCAGCACAACACTTTCCTTTGATGTTTCTGCCTATGTTATGACGGAAGGCGTCAGTGACATTTTGACGCATAACGGAGAGACGACCGTAACCGAAGACGGATATATTTTGGATGGTGCGACAATCGAGGTTACTTCTTTGAAGAACGGTACGCAGAGCAACAATCGTATTACGGTTGCCGGCGGTGCAACTGCCGATGTTACGGTAACGATTGCGTTGAGTGATGCCGATAAACAGTATTTGAATGAATCCTTTGCGAACGGAATGTATGTGGAAGGATTTATCATGTTGAAGGCTGTGGAGGGAACAACGATTGATTTGAATGTTCCGTACCTGGCTTTCTACGGCGATTGGACGGTTGCTCCGATCCTCGACTTGGATTATTTTGCAACCAATAAAGACGAGTTAGATGATTCGATTGATACATTGGATAAGACTTTGCCGGATGCCTATGCAACTCGTCCCATCGGCGGACTTTCCAACGACTATGTGAGCTATCTCGGATCTTTCTATTTCCAACAAGATCCCGCTTCCAATAATAAAATTTCAGCAGACAGAAAATACATTTCTCTTTCCAATCAAGACGATACGGTCAATTCTTTACGTTTTGTTTGGGCGGGTATGTTGCGAAACGCCGATCGCGTGGTGACGACGATTACGGAAGATGCAACCGGCGAAGTGATCTTTGAGACCGAGGATCGGGATATTCGCAAATCTTACGGTGACGGCGGCAGTATTTATCCTGCCAATGTTGATGTTGAATTTTCGGCTACCGATTATAATTTGAAAAACAATACCTCATATACCGTGACGATGAAAGCGTATTTGGATTACGGTGACGGCGGAGAGGCGAATAACCTGAACAATGAATTCTCATTCCCGCTGGTTGCCGATTTCTCGGCACCTGCCGTGACGGATTGCGAATTCTATACGGAATATGACAGAACATCCAAGACAACAAAGTATTTTGCAAAACTTGCCGTTTATGATAACCACTATTCGATGGGAATGCAGATCGGTTATGTTGGAACCAATGATGACGGAGAAGCAACGTTGTATTCTTTTGAATCCTACATTACTCCGATCTATTCCGACTTCAATTCTACAACGTATGTGGTTTATGAATTGACCGATTATGTAAATGAGATCAAAAACAATTCCCTTCATGAGAACACCTTTACGGTGGCATGTTATGACTATGCCTTGAACATGGCGACTTATGAGATCGAGTTGCCGGACGAGTTTACGGATGTATGGTTTATCGAGGACGAGATCGTTCTCAGCCCCAATGAAGTCTATGATTTGAATTTGGGCGTATATCCCGAAACGGAATGGGGCATTTTGGTGGATCTCAACTCTTCCAATCCGAAAGTTGCCAGCATTGTCAATAACAAGGTGTTGGCATTGCAACCCGGCAAATGTTTGATTCGTTTCAACCATCCGCAAACCAATCAGCCCGTGACGATGAAAGTCACCGTTCTGGGAGAAGGGGAGGAAGGATACAAACAGATTGATAAGCCGGTTGCCGATCGTTTCTTCTTGACCGGATTTTATACGGAACGAGCTTACTACTATTTGTCTTCTTCAGATCGTGACATCGGATTAACAGGTGAAGAGGTAAGTTTCTCATCCGGAAGCTATTCATTGTCGATGTTCCCGTCCGAGGCGGTTACGTTGCGTTATACGTTGGATGCATATTTCCCGGATAGTACCGAAGTGATTTTTGAGTCAAGCAACGAAAGTTTGGTAACGGTTACCGCGAACGGAACGATTACCGCGGTGCAAGAAGGCTTTGCTTCCGTTTCCGTGCGTGTGTTGTTAGACGGAAAGAGTACGTATTATTCCGAAACGATCAATATCGAGATTAAAGATCCTTATATTACTTCCGGACCGTCTCTGTCGCATTATTTCGGAAACGGTGGTTATGTAAAGATTCCGGAAACTTTGGCAATTACGGAGATCGGACAATACGCTTTCTCAAACTACAACTATATTGCCAAGGATGAGAATGACGAAATTTCCGAAGATGAGCCGGATGCAACGAAAATGTGGTATATCGGTGACAATACGATTACCGAGGTTACCATTCCGGAGGGCGTTAAGACCATCGGTGCCTATGCATTTGCAAATTTGACCGGTTTGACCAAAGTGACGCTTCCTTCCACATTGGAAAGAATCAATTACGGTGCATTTACCGGATGTACTTCTTTGACAACGATCGTCGGATTGGAAAACGTCAAGTTTATCAATCGCGGTGCATTTGAGAATTGTGCGTTGACAGGTACGATTTCTTTGGATAATGCCGTTGCGATTGCAAACAGAGCGTTTTACGGAAATACCAAATTGAGCGGTGTCAAACTTTCCGAAAAAACGCAATCCATCGGTGCATACGCTTTTGCCGAAAATACCGCTTTGAAAAAGATCGAGATCAAGGCATCTAAGTTAAAGTTGGGAGAATCCGTATTTGCCGGTTGTGAATCATTGACTGCAATTGCTTTGAATGCTTCTGTCATTCCCGCATATGCTTTTGACGGATGTACGTCTTTGCAGACCATTACGCTTGGAAAAGATGTGGCTGTGATCGGTGAGCTTGCCTTCCGCGGAACGGCGATTGAAACTTTTGGCGTGGCTGACGGAAACACCGCTTTTTATGCACCGGATGGAGCATCCTATTTGCTCAATTCGGATCGAACACAGTTGATGTTGGTATCGCCGTCGGCAAAGGGACACTTTACCGTGACGGGAGCCAATATTACCTCCATTGCAGACGGTGCTTTCCAAGGGAACACGGGCATTACTTCGGTGACATTGCCGAATGTGACCGCAGTCGGTGACTATGCTTTTGCAGATTGTACCGCGTTGGAAACTGTCAATCTCGGTGTGTTGACTTCGATTGGTGTGTCTGCTTTCAACGATTCGGCATTAAAGACATTGCCGGAGATGAATTTGACATACCTTGCAAGCTATGCTTTTGCCGGCACGAATTTGACCGAAGTCATCATTCCGAATGGTATGACGGTAGGGGATTCGGCATTTAGAGAATGCCAGTCTTTGGCAACGATTGTGATCGGTGATCGTGTGGTGCTGGAAAAGGATGTATTCCGCCTTGACCGTGAGAATAATTTCTTCTCCGGAAATGACACCACGTTGCCGCCTTCCTATTTGGATGAGAACGGCAATAAGATCTATTATTACATTTATACGTCTGCATTGCATTCTTTGACGATTGGTGATCATGTTACGATCGGTGACGGTGCGTTTTACGGTGCCGCCGAGTTGGAGACTGTTACGCTGGGGGATGGTGCGACGATTGGTGCCGAAGCGTTTTATAATGCTTGTTCTTTGAAAACCATTGATCTTTCCAAAGTCGTTTCCATTGGCAATCAAGCCTTTACGGGTGACGTGCTGTATGATTTTTCCGATGGAAACTATTCCAATCCCGCTGTGGACAGTGAAGGGTATTATATCTATCGTTACTGTGCACCGCTTTTGGAATCGATCGACCTTTCTTCGTTGCAGACGCTCGGAACAGAAGCATTTGAATACTGTTTCGATCTGGTTGAAGTGAAGTTGGGAACCGACCTCAAGGAGATTCCGGAATGTGCGTTTAATTTGTGTGAAGCATTGGAAAGAATCAATTTGGAATCGGTTGAATGTATAGGTGAGAACGCTTTCTGTGAGACGGGACTTCGTGAGATCGTATTGAGTTCTGCTATCACAATCGGTAAATACGCATTTGTAAGCAATTTGAATTTGACAAAAGTCACCTTCGGAAATGTGGCGGTTCATTTGGAAGAGGGTGTGTTTGCTTATGATGAATCTTTGACAACAATTGTGAATATGAATGCCGTGCATTATGTGGGCGATTATGCGTTTGCCAATACAGGAGTTGTTTCCGCTGATCTTTCTTCTGCAGAATATATCGGTGAGATGGCATTCTTGAAGAACGATGTGACGGATTTTGAGGTTATCATCGGGAACGCATTAACCAATATTGGTGATAATCCGTTTGCAAATTGCAGATTGAAACCTTTCTCCGATGTGGAAGTGACAACCGTGAACGGAAAAGAGTATCCTGCAACAGTCTATACGTTCCATTACAGTGATACCATTTACATCATTGACGGTTCGCTGTATCGTGTCGTTCCGAATGGATTGGAGCTGATCGTTTATGCCGGAACGGAAGAAGTCGTTTCTGTTGCTGACAACACGGTTCGCATCAGTGCTATGGCGTTTGCCGGCTCCGATGTGCAAAAAGTGATTTTGCCCTACACGGTGGCTTCTATCGGGCATAAGGCATTTTACGGTTGTAATAAACTGTCCTTGATTTCCTTTAGCAGTTATGACGCTCCGATCTTGGAGGAAGAATATGATATGGCTTATTACATGAGCTATCAGAATATTCCCGCCAGCGGCGACTATTCCTTTACAACGACGGACGGCAATGTTCTCATTTATCAAGGATTGGGAATTGTACCGTACTTTATGTGGAACGTGGCTGATCTGCCGACCAATGTTTACTACGGTGCTAACTTTGTCGATTATGTCGGTCATCTGGATTCAAAAATTTTGATGATCAGACCTGTCAACGGTCAAAACTATGATTCCTTTATCTTCAATCAATATTTTGCCACTGTGATTGACGGTGCGGCAGCTGCCGACGATGTGACGTTGGATGCCATCGCGGCAATTGATCGCTTGCCGGAAAACATTACGTTGCAAGATGAAGCACTGGTTCTTGCGGCAAGAGAAGCTTACAATAAGATCTCTACCATGGAACAAAAAGCATTGGTGACATCGTATGATAAGTTGACACAGGCTGAAAAGCGAATTTCCGATTTGAAGTATTTGCAGGACAAAGGGGATCAAGGACAGGATCCTGAAGAACCTGTTGAAAATTCGTTTGATTTTATGCCGATCCTGGTTGGTTGTTTGATTGGCGTGATCGTGGTTGCGATTGTGGCTGCGGTCGTGATTCGAGTGGTTCAAAAGAAAAAGACAGAAAAAAATCCGGAAACTTCCGAAGCTTCCGAATCCTCGGAAAAAAACGAGTCGGAAGATGAATAATTTTTCGGAGGATAGGAAAAAATGAACAAAAAAGTAATTGTATTGCTTCTTGCTGTTTTCCTGTTGGGGGCGGCGGTCACTTTGACCGCCTGTTCCCAGTGGCAGCCTCCGTATCCTTCCTTGAATGAAGACGGATATACGATCAGTGTTCGATTTGATGCCAACGGCGGACGCATGAAGGGCAGAAACGACGTGACCGTTGTGGAAGTTTTTCGCATGGAGGACGCGGTGGATCGCGGAAACGGTGAAAAAGCATTGAAGTTGCTGGATCCGGAATCGTCCGAACGTCCGGATGCCGGAAAGATTACCGTAACAAATCCGAATTATTTCCTTGCCGGTTGGTACACCGAACGGATAGAAGTGACCGACAAAAACGGAGAATTTGATCACTATGAGTACAGTGGAAAATGGGATTTTGAAACGGATACCGTTTCGTTGAAGGCGGATGAAGAATATTCCGCCGATACTCCCGTGGTGACCTTGTATGCGGCATGGATTCCGTATTTTAATTATAGTTTTCAGGTTCAGAACAATCAGGGAGAATGGGAGCAGTTGGAGACCAAAGCACTGATCAATTTGGATATTCCGACATGGGAGGAAGGCAATGTGCGTCCGACGATGGGGAATTTTCTCAATCCGAACGATCGGACTTTTGAAGGTGCATATGCTGATGCCGATTGTACAATCCCGTTGGAAGGCACTTTGATGGCTGAACAGCTTTATGTGGATTACGAAAAAGGCATTGCCACGGCAAATACCATTCCGATCTATACCAAATGGCTGGACGGAGTATGGTATAAAATTTATACGGCGCAACAATTTGTCTCCAACAGTCGGTCAAACGGAAACTATTTGATCTGTGCCGATCTTGATTTTGCCGGTCTGACATGGGCACCGTCTATGACGAGCAATCCGTTTACGGGTTCGATTCAAGGTGCGGAAGGGCAGATTTACAAATTCTCCAATATTACAATCGAGCAAGGCGCATCCAATACCATTTATTTCGGTTTGTTTGGAATGTTGGCGGAGAGTGCCGTCATCGAAAATGTAACATTTGAGAACGTTACTTGCAACATCAATACGTTTCTGATGATACGAGGGGCTGCTTTATACGGCGGATTGCTTGCCGGACGGAATGACGGCGCAACTTTGAACAACGTTGCGGTTAACGGATCATTGAATATCACCGAGGCATTTAACGAGCAGAATGCCCCCAAATATGCATTGGGATTGTTGTTCGGTTCCGGTTCCGCTTCCGGGATCGATCTTTCCGGTATCCGGTGTACTGTTGACGAAGACTGTACTGTCGGCGAAGAATATTACGTGACAGCGGAGGTGGATGAGATCACCGGTGCGATCACTCTTCAACTTCAACCAATTGAAACAGACGAACCAATTGAAACAAATTAAGGAGGAAAATACACTATGAAAAAGAAAATGATGAAACGAATCATTGCGGCAATTCTTTGTGTTGCACTGGGTGTAATCAGTATGCTCTCCATGTTCGGATGCAGCAATTCTTCCGGTGATCGTGCATTTGTCATTATGACCGAAGAGTTGGATGGGTTATTCAATCCTTTCTACTCGACCTCGGCAAATGATGCCACGATTGTCGGTATGACGCAAATTGCCATGATTTCTACCGGTACGGATGCCAAGGGCGATGTTGTAGTCGCATACGGCGACAATGAGGCGGTTGTGGTGAAAGATTACGACATTGTTCGGAATGACACTGCAAATACGACGACCTATACGTTCGTCATCAAAAACGGAATCCGTTTTTCCGACGGAAAGCCGTTGACAATGAATGACGTTCTGTTTAACATTTATGTTTATTTGGACCCCGTTTATACCGGTTCGTCCACGATGTATTCCACCGATATTATCGGATTGCAGGACTACAGAACGCAAACCATGGGAGCTACGGATGATGCAAACGATGTCATCTCCAAGAATGCAAACAGCCGTGCGAATAACCGTATTAACGAGCTGATCAATGTATTTAAGTCGGCAGGAAAAACCACGACTGCAGGCAGTTATGATGCTGACTACAATAAGATGAAGGATGCCATTTCGAAGCACAGTCTTTCCAACGGTTACAAGGAAGCCGTTTCCAATAACAAGGACAGTGTGACAAACGAGCAGTTGTTGGCTGACTATGAATATGCACTTCAGCTCTTTAAGGAAGAGTTGGAACGTGATTTTGACGGTGCCGTCAGTAATTTTGCCGATGTGGAGCCTTATCAGTCTTATACCGGCATTGACTTTACCGATCCGATCGTTGCGTTCATGTGCTTGGAGGGTTACTGTTCCTATGAGTATGCAAAGGGAGCAGACGGAAAGGATGATAAATCCAAACTGGAAAAAGTGACATTGCAGTACAGTGAAGATGTTGTCAATTCCAAGGAAGCGGCAATTGATTATGTCTACAACAGTAAGGTCGGTTCCGAGTTGCATTCGATTCTCACGTATTGGGCAACCGCAACCACGCTGAAGACCGAGTACGCCGCAACCGCAATGGAAGTGATCTTGCATGCCAATATGGCAGATGATGAATTGTTGGTTCCCAATATTAAAGGAATCGTTTCCTTGGGACACAACACGGATCTGACTTCTGTCAAGGTAGCAGGGACCGACTATAAAGTTGCGCAAGAGCATAATGCAGACGGAACGGTTGTCAATGCCGATGAGTATGACGTTTTGCAGGTGACCATTAACGGTGTAGACCCGAAAGCAATTTGGAACTTTGGCTTTGCCGTTGCACCGCAACATTACTATGCTGAAGGGTATTCCGTTGATATTGAGAAGAATCAGTTTGGTGTTGAATTCGGCTCTTTTGATTTTATGAAGAATGTCATTCAATCCAAAAACCGCGTACCGGTTGGTGCTGGTGCTTATATGGCAACCGATGCCAACGGTTCGGATTTGCCGAACGGCTCTGCTTTCTATGCAAACAATGTGGTTTATTTCAAAGCCAATGAGTATTTTATGATGGGGAAGGCAAAGATCGAAAATGTTCGCTACCAGGTTGTCAGCTCTGCCAATGCCCTGAATGCTTTGGAGAGCGGTTCCGTGCATTTCGTATCTCCTCAGTTTACGCAAAAAAATATTGATAAGATCAATTCTTTGTCAAATAAGGGAATCAAGTCTCTTTCGACCGATCAGTTGGGATACGGTTATATCGGAATCAATGCCGGAAAAATTGACAATGTTTATCTGCGCCGTGCAATCATGAGTGCAATGGATACCAGTTTGGCATTGCAGTATTACAGCAATGGAACGGCAAGCAACATTTATTGGCCGATGTCTGTTGTCAGCTGGGCATATCCGAAGGATGAATCCGGAAAGGTCAGTGAGGATAACAAGCATTCTTATCCCGCAATCAATTTCAATGATGACGATGCTAAAACGGCGATTTTAGATTATATGGCGCAGGCGGGCGTTTCCGCAGGTGATTCCAGATTGGAGATTACCTTTACCATTTCCGGCGCGAATATGACCGAACACCCCGCATATTTGGTCTTCCAAAAAGCGGCAACCCTGTTAAATGAATGTGGTTGGGATATTGAGGTTGTTCCGGATATTCAGGCATTGACAAAACTCAGCACCGGTTCCTTGGAAGTTTGGGCTGCTGCATGGGGTAGTACCGTGGATCCCGATATGTACCAGGTCTACCATAAGAATTCCACGGCGACCAGTACGTTGGCATGGGGTTACAATGTGATTGTCAACAACAGCGCATATCCGTATGAAAATGATATCATTACCAAATTGAGTGCGGTGATCGAGGAAGCTCGTGAGACCGAGGACAGAGACGAGCGTTCGGAACTTTATGAAGAGGCAATGGGATATGTCCTTGATTTGGCAATCGAGTTGCCCGTTTACCAAAGAGATGTACTGTATGCGTATGATTCCACGGTTATTAAGTCCTCTTCGCTTCCTTCTACCATCAATCCTTATACGTCGCCGTTTGAACGTATTTGGGAGATTGAATTCGCTGATTAAGAGAGCGGACATTCGGAGTTAGATTATGCTAAAGTATATTTTGAAAAGAATCGGATGGAGCATCGTGGTTCTTTTGGGTGTATCGTTGATCATTTATATTTTGATCAGATGTATGCCGTCTGATTTTATTGCGAACAAAGTTGCGGCGATGAATCAGAGTAACCAAGTCCAGCAAGAGACCATCGACGCCATGTACGAAAGCTATGGCTTGGTACAGATTCCGGATGATGCCAATTTCTTCGAGCAGATGGGGATTATCATCAAAGGATATTTTCAGTGGCTTTCTTCGATCCTTCGTTTGGATTTCGGGAACAGTTTTACCGATAGCCAACCGGTGGTGTCCAAGATTGCCGACAATATGGGTGTGTCTTTTATGATTTCCTTGGTTGCGACGATTTTTGAATTTTTAATTGCAATACCGTTGGGCATTACCGCGGCAAGACATCAGTATTCCATTCGGGATTATGTTGTTACAATTTTTGTCATGATCGGCATTTCTCTTCCGTCTTTCTTCTTCGGACAAGTGTTAAAGGATCTGCTTGCCAATAAATTGGGGTGGTTCCCACCCTCCGGTTGGATAGACGCTTCTGTAGTCGGTCAAGGGTTCGGCGCAACAATGTGGTCTTATTTTACGCACGCATTTATTCCGATCCTGACGGTTGTCATTTTGAGCATCGGTGCCAGAATGAGAATGACGAGAACCAACATGTTGGAAGTCCTGAATTCCGATTATATCCGAACGGCACGTGCCAAAGGATTGAAAGAAAAAAAAGTGATTTACAAGCATGCGTTTCGCAATACCATGATTCCGCTTGTGACCAGTATGGCAGGATTGTTGCCGTCGCTGTTCTCCGGTGCGATTATTACCGAGCAGGTCTTTGACCTGCCCGGTATCGGTAACATTGCTTACAAGGCAATGATGCAAGCCGACATTCCCTTTATCATGGGTTACAATATGTTTTTGGCATTGCTCAGCGTGATCGGTGTTCTTTTGGCAGACTTGATGTATGCCGTGGTCGATCCCAGAGTCAAACTCAAATAAGGGGGGACAAAGTATGGAAAACGAAAACAGAAATGCGGAAGCCTATGAAGAAGAGGCTGCTGCGGCAGTGGACGCCAACGAGTTGTCCGCACCGGAGGAACCGCATGATAAAAATGTTCGGTTGATGTCTCCCGCACGGATGGTCGTGCGTCGGTTCTTCCGTTCCAAATTGAGTATTATCGGACTTTGTATGGTTATTGGGCTGTTCCTGTTCTGTTGGATCGGTCCGTTGGTTTATACAAAATGGGAATCCGGAGAAGCCGATTATTCCGGAAAGTTGAAATATTCGGAGACTCCGATCACTTATATGGACGAGAACGGTGTCGAGCATACATATTATCAAATTGACGAGACGTATGAGAAATTAAACGCACTCGGAAAACCTTCTTCCGAGCATCCTTTGGGAACGGATAAAGCGGGAAGAGATGTTTTGGCACGACTGATGAGCGGTGGGCAGATCTCTTTGACCGTTAGTTTTATTGCGGTTTTTGTCATTACGATTTTGGGTGTCTTTTTCGGTGCGATTGCGGGATATGCCGGCGGAGTTGTTGATTCCATCATCATGCGCGTTTGCGATGTGTTGATGTGTTTGCCCGGATTTCCGATCCTTTTGATTGTTGGGTTGGTGATTGAATCCTGGGGGATCGGATTGGAACACAAGATTTACTGGTTGATGGCATTTTTGGCGTTGATTTCATGGTCGGGAACCGCACGCTTGGTACGCGGACAGATTCTTTCTTTGCGTGAGCAGGAGTATATGGTTGCCGCTGAGGCGATGGGGTATTCCACAAAGAGAAAGATCTTTAAGCATTTGGTACCCAATGTCATGCCGCAGCTGATTGTGAATATGACGCTCAGTTTGGGAAGTATGATCCTTTATGAGGCATCACTCTCCTATTTGGGACTCGGTGCACCCGAAGAACATGCCGCATGGGGGAGTATGATTCAGGTCATTTCCCAGGATGCCGATATTTTGGAAAATTATTTTAATGTTTGGGGACCTCCCGGTATCTGTATTATTCTTGCCGTGCTCGGATTTAACTTTATCGGCGACGGCTTGCGTGATGCACTCGATCCCAAAATGAGGAGGTAATTATGGATCACAAATCAAAAAAATCCTCCGGTCATTATCTTTCCGGAAAAGAAATTCGCGCCATTGCCAAGGAAAATGCCAAGGTGATGCATGCATTGGAAAAAAAGAAGTATCGTAAAGCTGATCCGAGCGAATACACGACTCAAATGCGAGATCCGAAGAATATTTTGGAGATTGATGATCTGCATACGTTTTTCTTTACCGATCAAGGAGTTGTCAAAGCGGTGAACGGTGTCACATTCAATGTTCCTCAAAATGCGACTGTCGGCGTTGTCGGAGAGTCCGGATGCGGAAAAAGTGTGACCAGCATGTCGATTATGCGACTGCTTCAGGGACCGCAGGGACAAATTTTTTCGGGGCAAATTCGTTTCAAATCCGAGGAATATGTGCGTGACGCAAAGGGCAATCCGATTCCGGAAACGGATGCAAACGGAACGCCTTTGCGGGACGCAGACGGAAATCCCGTCTATCGGATGACGGAGACCGTCTTTGATATTGCCAACATGCCGATGAATGAAATTCATCGCATTCGAGGCAGACAGATTTCCATGATCTTTCAGGAGCCGATGACATCCCTCAATCCGGTCTTTACAATCGGAAATCAATTGGATGAAGTGACATTTGTTCATGTGCCGGGAGCTACCAAAGAAACGGCAAAAAAGAAATCCATTGAGATGTTGGAACTGGTTGGTATTGCCGCACCGGAGCGCGTGTACAATTCGTATCCGCATGAGCTTTCCGGCGGTATGCGACAACGTGTGATGATTTCCATGGCTTTGGCATGCAATCCGCGGTTGATTATTGCGGATGAGCCGACCACCGCGTTGGATGTAACCATTCAAGCGCAAATTTTGGATCTGTTGCGTGATGTGAAAGATAAGATCAACGGTTCGGTGCTGTTGATTACGCATGACCTCGGTATCATTGCCGAAATGGCTGATTATGTGGTGGTTATGTATGCGGGACGAATTATTGAGCAAGGAACAGTGTCCGAAATTTTCCATCATCCGATGCATCCGTACACCATCGGTCTGCAAAAGTCCAAGCCGACCATGGATTCCGATTCGGAAACGCTGTTTAATATTCCGGGAAATGTTCCGAACCCCGTGAATATGCCGAATCACTGTTATTTTAAGGAACGTTGTTCCAAATGTATTCAAAAATGTTCCGGCGATTATCCGGGGATGATACAGGTCAGCCCGACACACTATGTGGCTTGTCACCTCTATGATGAAGTCAGCAATTCAAAAAAGGAGGAATCGCAAAATGGAAATTGAGAATTTGAAGCAACCCTGTGCTGATTCCGACAGCCCGTCTTCCTATGATGATGAGGCAATTGCCGCAAAAGAACGTCTTGCGCGGCAAGAGAGAATTGATGCCGATATGGGAAAGCCATATGATCCGGAGGCACTTTTGGAAGTGCGTCACCTGTGTAAAAGCTTTCCGATCAAAAAGAATCTGATGGGGAAAACATTGCAGAGTTTGATTGCCGTGGACGATGTTTCGTTTAAGCTCAAGCCGGGGGAAACCCTCGGCATTGTGGGAGAATCCGGTTGCGGGAAAACCACAATGGGACGAACCATTCTTAAACTTTACGAATCGAACGGCGGTCGGATCATTTTTAACGGCAATGATATTACCGATTACAAAACGTCGCAGATGCGTCAGATTCGTACACAAATGCAGATCATTTTCCAGGATCCGTATTCTTCTTTGCCCCCAAGAAGTACGGTTGGGGATATTCTTTCCGAACCGGTCAAGGTGCATAAGATTGTTCCTCGAAATGAGGTCAAGGAGTATGTTTTGGATCTGATGGAAAAATGCGGCTTGCGCGATTATTATTATGAACGGTATCCGCATGAATTTTCCGGCGGTCAAAGACAGCGAATCTGTATTGCCCGTGCGCTGTCGGTCCAACCTCAATTGGTTGTTTGCGACGAACCGGTTTCCGCATTGGATGTATCCATTCAGGCGCAGATTATCAATCTGCTCAAGGATCTGCAGGCATCCATGAATTTGACCTATCTTTTTATCTCTCATGATTTGTCGGTCGTCAAGTTTATTTCCGATAAGATCGGTGTCATGTATTTGGGTTCCATGGTGGAATATGGCAGTAAAAAGGATATTTTCTCCTCGCCGTTGCATCCATATACCAAAGCCCTCTTTTCTGCAATTCCGAATCCGAATCCGGATGTTAAAATGAATCGGATCGTATTGAAAGGGGATATTCCGTCCCCGGCGAATCCGCCAAAAGGATGCCGCTTCCATACAAGATGTCCTCATGCAACCGAAAAATGCCGTCATATGACACCGGAATATCGGGAGTACGGTAACGGACATTTTGCGGCATGCCACATGTTGGCTGATGGAGAAAGTCATGAGTAAGAAAAACGAGAAAAAGCAAAAGAAAGAAAAAATCGTGTATGTCGATGACGGTTCCACTGTGGTTGATATGTCTGCTTTGAATCCTTCTCGTCAGAAGTCTGCGGTTGACTCAACCGATCAAACTTCGCGCCCAAGGTGGAGACAGATTTTGGATACCTATTTTGAAAGTGTCAAAATGATGTTGCTCCCCATGCTGATTTTTATGGGGGCGATCGCACTGGTCTTTTTAATCGTATGGTTGCTTTTCCGTTTTGTTGCATAGAGTTTTTTCAAACAAAGTGCCGAGGTCGTTCGCATGAGCGACCTCGGCACTTTATTGCTTTGTTGTTTCCAATTTTTACGTTCCGGCGATGCTCATTTTACGCACCAATACGTCCGGAGAACCGAATACAGTAAATCCGGATGGGAATCCCCAATGGATGGTGTCTCCCAATGTGTCGATCTCTTTCAATAAAGTGAAGAAATTACCGGCGACGGTGAACGATTTGATCGGTTCAGCCTTTTTTCCGTCTCGAATCATGAATCCTGCACTTTCAATGGAAAAGTCTCCTGTTACCGCATCCGAACCCGCGTGAAATCCTTTACATTCCGTGATATAGATTCCTGTCCCGATCTTTTGAAATAGTTCTTCCTGTGTGGCGGTACCGGCTTGCAACCCGAAATTGTACGGCGCGATGCCGACAGGGGAAGAATAGCTGCTTTTTTGCCCGTTTCCGGTGGATTCCCGTCCTGCTTTTTTTGCTGTGGTCAAATTATACAGCAGGGTGTTCAAGATGCCGTTTTCGATTACGGCTTGCCGATGTGTGGCAACCCCTTCACTGTCAAAAGGCGTTTGCATCGACGAACCGACACGCATCGGGTCATCCACGATCGTCACATTTTGAGATGCGATTTGTTCACCCTCTTTTCCTGCCAGAAGGGAAAGTCCCAGTTGTGCATTTTTTGCCGAAAAAGCCGGAGAAAAAGCAGAGAGAAACTGACGAAATTCTTTTCCGCTGAATACAACATCGTATTTTCCGGAAGGTACTGTGGTAGCACCCATTTTTTCCAGTGCATTTTGGACGGCATTGACAGGAGCTTTTTTCAAAGATTCATAGTCGGTGCCTTCTGCAAATTCAAAGCTTTCTTGCGCTTCTTCACCGTCACGAACAACGGCTGAAGCATAGGCACCGCTCATGCCGACGCGGTTGGAAAGTTCCAAGCCGTTAGAGTTGTAAAGATGAATTTCGGTGAGTGCTGACATTGCATAGGATTGCGTTCCGTCGGATACTTTGCCGCTTTGGGCATAGGTGTCTTTCTGTAAGTGCAGGGCGTTTTCTCTGATGACAGCGGCATCGCTTAAACACGGTGCTGCATGATCTGTTTTTGCATAGACGGGAGAACCGGAAAAAATAAACGGCTCATCCTCGCTGTCAATGCATCCCGCATTGGAAATGGCTTTTTGAACCAACTCCTTCATGGCATCTTCCGTCATCAATTCTCCGGACGCATAGCCCATTTTTCCGTTGACGATACAGCGAAAACAGATTCCTCCGATGACACTGGAAGAGAAGGAACTGATTTCGTCTTTCAGGGTTTCGGCACTGACGCTTTCTTCTCTTTGATAGTAAATTTCGTATTGTTCCAATCCGGCTTCCTGTGCGGATCGAATCAAGGCATCTTTCATTTGTTCAAACAACATATTAACGACCTCCTACGGTAATGGATGACACACGGATGAGCGGTTGACCGACGTCGGTGGGAACGTTACCGCTGGAAGAACCGCACATTCCCTGTGCGCGTTCCAAATTTTGTCCGACCATGTCAATGTTTTGCAGAATTTCCGAGCCTGTACCGACGAGTGATGCGCCGCGAACCGGTTCGCAGATTTTTCCGTTTCGGACGATATAACCTTCCGCCACGGCAAAGTTGAATGCACCGGTGAGAGGATTGACTGAGCCACCTCCCATTTTTCGACAGTATAGACCGTATTCCATGGAGGCAATAATATCCTCGTTTTGATCGGGACCGTTTGCAATGAAAGTGTTTGTCATGCGCGAGGTCGCTTCATAACCATAGCCTTGGCGACGTGCGCTTCCCGTCATGGGCATTCCCATACGGCGAGAACCGAGACGGTCGATCAGGTAGTTTTTCAAAATACCGTTTTCAATCAAGACATTCCGTTGCGTCGGAGTTCCTTCGTCGTCGATATTGACAGATCCCCATGCACCCGGAATGGTTCCGTCATCAATGGCTGTTACTTTTGGATTTGCAATTTGCTGTCCGAGTTTTCCGGACATTTGTGAAGCCCCGATGGAAACGGATGTTGCTTCCAGAGAGTGACCGCATGCCTCATGGAAAATGACACCGCCGAATCCGTTTTCAATGGCAACCGTCATGGTGCCTGCGGGGCAGTAATCCGCACGCAAATTGACCATTGCCGAGCGGGATGCTTCGCGTCCGACATCGCGCGGGGATACCGTCTCGAAAAATTCCAACCCCATACCGCCGCCGGGACCGTTGAAACCGGATTGATTGACACCGGCAGAGCTGGCAACCGCAGAGATTGCCATTCTGGTACGAATATGACGGTCTGTGGTATAGAGTCCTTCCGTATTGGCTACCAGAATGGTGTGATCGACACCGAGCAGGGTTCCGCTGACTTGGGAGATTGCCGCATCGTATTCTTTTGCGGCAATGCAACCTTCACGCAACAGATCGGCGCGGATTCGTGTTTCCACGGTCGTCGGAACGATGCGCGCGGGATGAATGTTCGGATAAAGCCGTTCCTGAAGCCGGACATGTTCGGTTGCCTTCAACTCTCCCATTGCCGCGGCAACCGCACGAGCGCATTGTAACAGACCTTCCCGGGAGGTATCCGATGTGGAAGCATAAACTGTTTTTGTTCCGAGAAATGCGCGAATACCGACACCGGAAATCAAGTCATCGGTGGCACGATCCAATTTGCCGTCCACCATGGAAAGGTTGTTGGTGCGGGTGAGTTCGCCGTAAAGTTCGACAAAATCCGCACCGCCGGTCATTGCACCGGTCAGAACCTCTTCAACCAGAGTTTTTGAAATCATCTTTTCATTCTCACTTTCCAAAGGTATCATTATAATCTTTTATACATCTATTATTGTATCATAAATGTTTTCAAAAAACAATAGGGCGGTGAGATTTTTTTCATTGTAGGAAAAGAATCTCGCTTGAAAGCATGAAAAAAATCTGATTTTTGAAAGAAAAAGTGGCATAAGCTATTGACAAATCCCCCTTTTTCGTTGTATAATATGTTACAAGGAGCTTTCTTGAAAGGAGCATGATAATGAATACGCTTTATAATCTGTTGGTTGGAGCTTTCACGGGGGAAGCCAAAGATACTTTTTCCGTATTTTCCTCAATTGAAGAAATCGTAAAGAATTGGATGGAAGGCATTGGAGTTCCCCCAATTGCATTGTATGTGGTTGCTCTCGTGGCGGCAGTCGGATTGGGTTATTTTTCTTATAAACTTTCCAAAATATTGATCGGTGCAGTTTCGGCGTGCGTCGGGTATTTGTTGGTCGGTGAAACATTGTATCGCTTTTTGATAGATGTCGTACGATTCCAATTGTATGAAGTACCGCGTTACATTTTTGCGGGCATTGCCGCCGTTTTGTTCTTCATCATCGGATACAAATGTTTCCGCTATGTGTTCTTTGCTTTGATGGGGGTCTTGGGTTATATTGTCGCATCTTTCTACATCAGTCCCTATACGGAAGAAATCTTACCGCTCATTGGCGTTGCGATCATTGTAGCTTTGATTTCTGCTGTCTTTGTTCGCGGAACTTTGATTTTGGTAACGTCGTTCGGGTCTGCATTGGTTGCAATCACGGCACTTTCTCGTATATTTCCGACAGTGGAATTCCTTCAAATGGAAAATCACTGGATTGCATGCGTAATTGCTGGTGTTTTGACATTGGTCTTCTTCATTGTTCAACTTTTGACAACCCGTACAGATAAAGCGGATCGTGTTCACAAGCGCAAGAACAAGAATATGATACGCAGAAAAAGAATTGTCAGAGAATATTAAAAAATATCCGACGTCCGCTTCAAGGACGTCGGATATTTCTTTGACCGCAAATTGCGGCTGTGCCATGATTGGAGGCGTTGCTTTTTGCATGTTTTTTGCTTTCGACAAAATTTTATTGGAAAATCTGTTTCACAGGTTGACTTTTTTGTAAAAACGTTGTATAATAAATATAATGATTTTTTGAAAAAGAGGGATGATTTCAAATGACCAAAATTGATATTTTTTCCGGCTTTTTGGGTGCCGGCAAAACCACATTGATTAAGAAATTATTGAAAGAGGCTTATGCCGGCGAAAAACTGGTGCTGATCGAGAATGAATTTGGCGAGATTGGTATTGACGGCGGTTTTATGCAAGATGCGGGAATCGAAGTTACGGAAATGAACAGCGGATGTATTTGTTGTTCATTGGTCGGTGATTTCGGAAAAGCTTTGCGCCAAGTTTTGGATCAATATCATCCGGATCGAATCTTGATTGAGCCGTCCGGTGTCGGAAAACTTTCGGATATTATCCGTGCGGTTCAAAATTTGGAAATGAGCGACGTATTACTCAATGGATTTACCACCGTTGCCGATGTCAAAAAATGCAAAATGTATATGAAAAACTTCGGCGAATTTTTTAATGACCAAATTTCCAATGCGGGGTGTATCGTTCTTTCCCATACGCAGAGCGTTTCGGAAGAACAGATCGAATCCACCGTTCGATTGTTGCGTGAAAAGAATCCGTCGGCGGTCATTGTGACGACTCCGTGGGATGTTTTGGACGGTCAACAGTTGTTGGCTGCAATGGAACGCCGCGATACCATCGAAGAAGAATTGGCTCGTCTTGCCGAATCCGTTCATGACGAGGATGAGTGTGATGATCCGGATTGTTGCTGTCATCACCATCATGAACATGGGGAACATCATCATTGTCACCATCACGAGGATGAAGAAGGGGAGCATCATTGTCACCAACATGGGGATGAAGACCACGGAGAGCATTGTTGCCACCATGATGAGGAGGAACATCACCACCATTGTCATGACGGTGACGGCGATTCCTGTGAGTGCCATGATCATCACGATCATGAACACGGACATCATCACCATCATCACCATCACGCCGATGAGGTTTTTGTCAGCCTTGGTGCAGAGACAACAAAAAAATTCGGCAAAGAAGAATTGGAAAAAATTCTTTCCTCGCTCTCCGATGAAACTTATGGGATCATCCTGCGTGCCAAGGGCATTGTGGAGTGTTCATGCGGTCAATGGTTGCATTTTGATTATGTTCCGGGTGAAGGCGATGTTCGTCAGGGGTCTGCTGCAATCACCGGCAGACTGTGCGTGATCGGCTCCCAATTGAATGCAGATGCACTGTCCGAACTGTTCGGCGTTGTTTTGAAGTGAGGCGAACGGTATGGCGGCAGTGAAGCTTCCCGTTTATCTTTTTACCGGTTTTTTGGAGGGTGGTAAAACGCATATCATCCAGGAATCTATGGAGGATCAAAAATTTAATTCCGGTGAAAAAACACTGATCCTTCAATGCGAGGAAGGAATTGATGAATTGGATCCGTCTCGCTTTTACGGTCGAAATGTATATGTGGAGAGTATCGAAGACGAATCGCAACTGACCAAAGCGTATTTGACCGCAATCGGAAAGAAGCACCGATTGGATCGCGTCATCATTGAATATAACGGTATGTGGCAACTCAATACGTTGTATGAAAATCTTCCGGATACGTGGGGAATCTATCAAGAAATGATGTTTGCCGATGCCGGCAGTTTCCTTTCCTACAATGCCAATATGCGTCAGTTGACGGTCGATAAATTACTCAATGCTGAAATGATTGTTCTCAATCGCACATCGGAATCTGTGGATAAAGAGGAGATTCACCGTGTGATTCGCGGAATTTCACGCCGTGCGGCAATTACTTATGATTATCCGGACGGGCATGTGGAATATGATGATATTGAAGATCCGTTGCCCTTTGATTTGGAGGCACCCGTTGTCGATATAACCGATGAAGACTATGCGTTGTTTTACCGTGATATTTCCGAAGATATGGAAAAGTACAATGGAAAGACGATTCGCTTTAAGGGATTGGTTGCCAAAGATGCTTCCTTGGGGGATCGGAGTATCCTTGCCGGCAGACATGTCATGACGTGTTGTGCCAATGATATTGCCTTTGATCCGTTGGTTTGTGTGTTTGATGAAAAGACGACACTCAAAACGAGGGATTGGGCAATTTTGACCGGAACGATCAGCTTGGAAAAGCACAAGCTGTATCGAGGGGTTGGACCGGTTCTTTACGTGACAAAATCCGAGTTTGCGGTTGCGCCTGCGCAGGAGTTGGCAACGTTTTATTGATTTTTCTGATTGCTTTGTTCCAATCCAATCGAGAGGTCTCCATCGGACTTCTCGATTTTTTTTACAAAAATATAAAATTTGCAAATATTTTTTACAAAAAACTATTGGATTTTTGATATGACTATGATATAATATATATGATTGTATCAATTCGATAATCAATGTTTTCGGAGGCAACGGCAATGAACGTCTTGGTAAGAGTCGGGGAACAAATCGGCTCGTGGTTTATGCGATATGTGGCACAACCATTTTTGCAGATCGGCGTGTGGGATGTCATTGATATTTTGATTCTTGCAATCCTTTTATATCGGGTTTACCGATTTGTTCGGACGCGTCGTGCCGCAAGAGTCATGATCGGATTGTTGTTTGTGGTTCTGCTGTCCATTGTATTGCAATTTTTGAATCTACCGACGTTGAACTATATCATTGCCTTATTTTCCGCTTCCGCATTCTTTTGCGTGGTTGTGATCTTTCAACCGGAAATTCGTGACGCATTGGAACGCATCGGAAATTGTACATTTTTGAATCCAGGAAGCGATACTTTGCCTAAAAAACATTATTGGCTTGCCAAATCGGTTGCAGATGAAGTCGTGGATGCGGTCTATGCGCTTTCCGAAAGTAAAACAGGGGCATTGATCATTTTTGAAGGTTTGACCAAGTTGGGAGACTATATGCACAGCGGAAAAATCATTGATGCGCGTGTGACCTCTCATTTGTTGCAAAATATTTTTTACGATAAAGCGCCTCTACATGATGGGGCTTTGATTATCCGCAATATGCGTTTGTGGGCGGCAAGTTGCGTGTTACCGTCTACAAAAGGCAACTTGGATTTCGGAAGTATGGGAACTCGTCATCGTGCGGCAGTCGGAGTTACCGAAGTCAGTGACGCATTGGCGTTGATCGTTTCGGAAGAAACCGGAACGGTGTCTGTTGCGCAGGATGGGAAGTTGTTGCGCGGAGTGGATCGAGAAACTTTGCGTGATATTTTGATGACTTATCTTGCCGGACGTTTGTATTTGCGTGTGAAACGCGGTGTGCATGTGGATCCTTTTGACGGGGTTCCGAAATTGAAACGGTATGATGATGAAGCCGACCCGACGGTTAATCCGCAAAGACAGAATGAAGCTGTTGAGGATGTCGGAATTCCTGCTGTTGCGACGGAAGAACCGGACGAAGATCTTGCAACACAGATGAATGTATTTGATGTGGAAAAAGCCGATGTAACATCGGCGTATGCGTCGAAGGAAACCGATGGCAGAGACGCTGACATTTAAGTTTTGTGTGCAGATCTGCTTATCAAAATCGCAAAGGAGTTGATGCTGAAATGAAAAAGAATGCAGTCGGACGCGTTTTGGCGTATAAAGAGCCTGTCGGTCGTCGATTGGCTTCCTGGCACTTACCGGCAAAATTTCTGTGTTTGCTGTTGGCTGTTGTCATTTGGTTGATGGTTACCAACCTCAATTCCGTTGCCGACGAAAAAGGAAACGGCTTGGATGTCGAAACAACGGATACTCTTGTATGATGGGAATGAAATTTTTGATATGCGGGATTCGATCGTCGATCGAATCCGACGATGATGTCATTTTGAAAAAAGCAAGAGATAAAATGAAGCGGGCGGGAATTTCGATCTCGACGCTTCATTTTCGGCTTTATAAAAAATCGATCGATGCAAGACATCGTGAGGATATTTGTTTTGAATGTACCGTTTTGGCTGAAAGTACGTCGGAAATGGAAGAACCTTCTGATGAACAATTAGCGCGTGCCGATGCAAAACGGTTGCGGGAGTCGCCGTTGGAGGTGACTCCGGGGAATGAACGGTTGGATGCACGTCCTTTGGTGGTCGGAATGGGACCTGCCGGATTGTTTGCGGCACTGTTGCTGGCGCGATACGGATACCGCCCGATCCTAATTGACAGAGGTGCCGCGGTTTCCGAACGCGAGCGTGATGTGGAACGGTTTCGCCGAGATGGCGTTTTGAATCCGAACAGTAATATTCAATTCGGTGCAGGTGGTGCCGGAACCTTTTCGGACGGAAAATTGATTACCAGGATACACGATGCTCGCTGTGGTTTTGTCTTGCAGACGTTGTGTCAATTCGGTGCACCGCAGGATATTTTAATCAAAGCAAAACCGCATATCGGAACCGATCTTTTGCGTACCGTTGTTTCCGGAATGTTATCGGAGATTGAACGGTTGGGGGGGACTGTTCGGTATCATTGTTGCATGGAAGAAATTCGAGAATTGCCTGACGGTACGCTTTCTGTACGCACTTCGACCGGTGTGTTCCATTGCGGTGCTTTGATCTTGGCAATCGGACACAGTGCAAGGGATACCTATCGGTATCTTGTCAAATCCGATTTTGTATTGGAACCGAAACCCATTTCCGTCGGTGTTCGGGTGGAACATTTGCAGTCCGAAATCGATGCTGCTTTGTACGGTCGATTTGCGGGACATCCGAAGCTTGGTCCGGCGGAATATGCATTGTCCGATACGCGCGGTACGCGAGGAGTTTATACTTTCTGTATGTGTCCGGGTGGTGAAGTTATAGCAGCTTCCTCCGAGGAGGGGCATCTTGTTGTGAACGGAATGAGCTATCATGCGCGCAACGGAAAAAACGCGAATGCCGCTGTTGCGGTGTCTGTCGGATGCGAAGCTTTTGAACCGGTTGACGGCAGTCTTGCACTGGGGGCGATTGATTTTCAACGTCGATTGGAACGTGACGCATATTTGGCAGGCGGCGGAGATTACTATGCGCCGATTATGACGATGGGAGATTTTTTGAACGGTCACAGCGGAAGCATTCCGTCCCGCATTTTACCGTCTTATCGCGACGGCAAGGTTCGTGTTTCAAATTTTGAAACCATATTTCCGCCGTTTGTCATTGAATCTTTGCGTTACGGATTGCGTTCTTTCGGGCAACGGTTAAAGGGATATGATACAGCCGATGCGATTTTAACGGCGGCAGAGACCAGGACATCATCGCCTGTTCGGTTGTTACGGGATCCGCAACAAATGACGGCTTTGCGACACGACCGTATTTATCCGTGCGGTGAAGGCGCCGGATATGCGGGCGGGATCACAAGTGCGGCTGTGGATGGAATTCGTTCGGCACAAGCCTTGATGTCACGATTTTCTATGCCAAAGGATGAAATGTAAACAAAAAGGGAGATGAGAAGATGCAAACGAAAGCAATCGTTATTGCAAAAGACGGACTCTTTGCGACTGTGGAAACAGAGCGGATGTCCGCTTGCGAAGGTTGTCATAAAGCCGCTGACGGCGGTTGTTCGGTTTGCACGCTCATGGGCGGAGATCGAAAACTTGCCGCAAAAGCGTATAATCCCCTCAATGCGTCTGTGGGGGATACGGTGGTGATTGAAAGTCGCACTGGACGCATTCTTTGGTATGCCGCATTGGTTTTTTTATTCCCGTTGATTTTCGGATTTCTGTTTTGGTGGATTGCGGCATGTTTGACCGATGTTTCCGGAATCCGAATTTTGAGCGGATTCTGTGGTTTTATACTGTGTTTTGTCGGTGTGTTTTGTTATTCCAAACATTTGAACGGTTATGATGTTGAAATTACGGAAATCGTAAAAGTGAATGCTTGCAAGGAGGTATCAATGATCGATCGGACAACGAATGATCATCCGGAAGGCTCGAATGAAAGACATTAGAAAACAAAAAAAGTGGAATTTGCTGTATCCCGTCGGAGATTCGGAAGCTGAAGCGTGTGTGTCGGCATTGGTTGAACAGCTTGCCATCTCTCCCGTAACGGCAAAATTATTGTATATGCGCGGGTATCAAACGCAAAAAGAGGTTTTGGCTTTTTTACATCAGGAAGAAGCACAGTTGTATTCCCCTTTTTTGTTGCAGGATATGGAACCGGCGGCGGAACGAATTTTGTATGCGCTGAAACACGGAGAACGCATTGCCGTTTACGGCGATTACGATGTGGATGGTGTTACATCGGTGAGTTTATTGTATCTTTATTTACGGGAATACAATGCCGATGTTGGCTACTATATTCCGTGCAGAAGTCGGGAAGGATACGGACTTTCAAACCCTGCCATGGACAGATTGAAAGAGCGCGGTACGCAGTTGATGATTACCGTCGATACGGGAATTACCGCAATCGAAGAAATTGCATATGCAAAAAGCTTAGGGATCGATACGGTCGTGACCGACCATCACGAATGTCGTCCGGAGTTGCCTGCGGCGTGTGCCGTTGTCAATCCGCATCGTTTGGAGGATCGCTATCCGTTTAAGGAATTGGCGGGTGTCGGCGTGATTTTTAAGGTGATCTGCGCTTGTGAGATGCTTCGTTGCCGACGGGAGGGGCAATCGGAATTAGACGGTGTTCGTCGACTTTGTCAGACTTACGCCGATTTGGTGGCACTTGGTACGATTGCCGATGTGATGCCGGTAGTGGATGAAAATCGTTTATTGATTTCGTTCGGTTTGCGACTGATGGAGAATACCCGTCGTCCCGGGTTGCGAGCTTTGATCGATGCCGCGTCCGGAAAATCCAACGATGCCAAGGGGACGTCGAAAAAAAGAAAGATCAATTCTTCTTTCATCGGTTTTGGGATTGCTCCACGCATGAATGCAGCTGGGCGCGTCAGCTCTGCCTCGATTGCGGTGGAGTTGTTACTTGCCGACGATGAAGCGACGGCAAAGGATTTGGCAAATCAATTGTGTGAGTTGAATCTTGCTCGGCAAACGGAAGAAAACCGCATTGTCGAACAAGCTTATCAAAAAATTGAATCGACCTTGAATCAAGAGACCGATCGTGTGATTGTCATTGACGACGATACCTGGAAACAGGGAATTATCGGGATCGTTTCTTCGCGAATTACGGAACGATACGGTTTGCCGTCCATTTTGATTTCTTTTGACGGTGCCTCGGATGGTTCCGGGCGTGAAGATGACATGGGGAAAGGTTCCGGACGTAGCATCAAAGGATTAAACTTGGTGGAAGCATTGGCGGATTGTGAAGATCTGTTGGTACGGTTTGGAGGACATGAATTGGCTGCCGGATTGACGATTCGGCGGTGCAATATCGACCTTTTTCGCAATCGGATCAATCAATATGCGGCAAAACAACTGACGGACGAGATGCTGTGTACTTGCCTGGATGCCGATTGTGCGGTCGAAATGCAGGATTTGACGCTTCGATTGGCACAGGAGATCACTCAACTGGAACCGTTCGGCAACGCGAATCCCGTCCCGAATCTGATGCTTTGCAATGCGGTTTTGCAACGGATTACACCGTTGGGTGGAGGAAAACATACCAAACTTTTATTGGAGAAAGACGGTATTTCCATGCATGCGATTTGGTTTGGTATGAACACGGAGCAACTTCCGTTTGAAATTCATGACATTGTGGATATTCTTTTCCAATTGAATGTCAACGAATTTCAAAATGTGACCTCTTTGCAGATGATCGTACAGGATATGCGTCTTTCGGTTGGAATGACCGAATCACTTCAGATACAAAAAGAGCGGTATCAAGCAATTTTGAATGGAGGTGCTTTTACCGCCGAAGAGGAGGTCTTGCCGACACGAGACGATTTGGCTGTTGTGTATAGCCTCCTTTTGCGGGAATATCGGACAAAACATACCTATTTCCCGATTCGTAGAATCTTAAATTTGCTTCACACGTCCGGTCATCCAATCGGTTATATCAAATTGGAATTTCTTCTTCGCATGATGCAGGAATTGCATTTATGTGAAATTACCGAGACGAGCGAGGATTGTTACCTTTTGGATTTTGTTCCGGATCCGGTAAAAACCAGTATTGAAAATTCCTCCACGTTGCGTCGTTTGCGGACACAGCTTTGCAAGTCGGATGGTTGAGTATGGAGAAAGGCAGGGGCTTTTTTGATGAATGATATTGTACATACGGATATTCAAAAACTTTTGGAGATTTTGAAAGCGACTGAAAAAAAATATGATTTGGAAAAAATCGAAAGAGCCTTTGAATACGCAAAAGAGTTGCACAACGGTCAGTTTCGTGCCAGCGGAGAGGCGTATATATCGCATCCAATTGCGGTTGCCGAAATCGTTGCCGGCTTGGAATTGGATACGGATTCCATTTGTGCCGCACTGTTGCACGATACGGTGGAAGACTGTTCCGAAAAAACCAATCTGAAGGATTTGGAAAAAAAGTTCGGATCCGACGTTGCTATGTTGGTGGACGGATTGACTAAGATCGTGACACTCCAGGTCGAGGACAAGGAAGAGGCGCATATTGAGACTTTACGAAAAATGTTGCTTGCCATGTCCAAAGACATTCGTGTCATCTTTATTAAGTTGTGCGACCGATTGCATAATATGCGGACATTGAATGCGAAACCGGATCCCAAGCGTCGGTTGACTGCATTGGAGACCATGTATGTGTATGCACCGTTGGCACATCGTTTGGGTATGCAGCGAATCAAATTGGAGTTGGAAAATCTCAGTTTGAAGTTCCTTGATCCCATCGGATACGAGGAGGTTTTGCACCATATTGATGACAAATACGGTGAAAACCGTAATTTTATGGATAAGATTCGTGCAGAGGTCGGAGAACGGATGCAGGAGAACGGGATCCGATTTACGTTGGAAGGTCGCATCAAATCCGTTTATTCCATCTATAAGAAGATGTATAATCAAAATAAATCTTTTGACCAAATTTACGATTTTTACGCATTGCGTATTATCGTGGATACGGAATTGGAGTGTTACACTGCATTGGGGTTAATCCATGAAATGTACAATTCGATTCCGGGACGGTTCAAGGATTATATTTCTACTCCGAAGCCGAATATGTATCGCTCTTTGCACACAACCGTCATCGGACGTGACGGAATTCCGTTCGAGGTACAGATCCGTACTTGGGAAATGCATCACATTGCAGAGTACGGTATCGCCGCGCACTGGAAGTATAAGACCGGTGCTTCTTCCAAAGAAGAGATCGATAAGCGTTTGGAATGGGTTGCACGCTTGATTGAGACGGAGAGTGAACAACGTGATCCGGACGAATTTATGAATGCGTTGAAGACGGATATTTTTCATGATGAAGTTTTTGTCTTTTCCCCGAAAGGAGACGTTTATACGTTGCCAAACGGTGCAAATGTAATTGATTTTGCGTTTGCGGTGCATTCCAAAGTCGGAGAGCGCATGGTGGGCGGAAAGATCAACGGCATGATTGTGCCGATCGATCGGGAACTGAAGAACGGCGAGATCGTGGAGATTTTGACGTCGGCATCTTCCAAAGGACCGAGTCGAAACTGGTTGAGCATTGTCAAGACCAGTGCCGCCAGATCGAAGATCAGGGCCTGGTTCAAAAACGAGAAACGCGCCGATAACATTATTGTCGGAAAGGCTACGGTCGATTCCGAGATCAAACGGTATCGGAAAGGATGTACGGAAGCACAACGGGAAGAGATCGTGGCGGCAATCAGTGAGCATTGCGGATTTAATTCCTCCGAGGATTTTTATAATACCATCGGATACGGTGGCGTCAGCATCGGAAAATATGCCAAACGGATTCAAGAAGAGTGCGAACGTGTGATCAAATCGGATGAAGAACCCGGACAGGCTCATGAACAAGCGGCGAAGGTGAATATTGTTTCCAAACCGAAGAATGTCAAATCGGACAGCGGGATCATTGTGGACGGAGAGAGCGGTTGCATGGTAAAATTTGCAAAATGTTGTAATCCGTTGCCGGGTGATGCTGTGATCGGTTTTGTCACCAAGGGATTTGGAATTTCAATTCACAAACAAGATTGTCCCAACGTGATTCAAGGAAAGAAAAATGCCGAAAATGCCGAACGTTGGAAAGAAGCGCATTGGGCGCGGAGTGTATCAAACGAAAATAACGACAGCATTTACGAGGCTTTATTGCAAATTTATGTGGATGATCGGATCGGTATGCTTGCCGATATTACCGCAACGTTGGCTGACATGCGCGTTTCGATTTTGCAGATCAATGTCATCGGACACGGAGAAACATCATCAGCCATCAATTTGAAGGTCGGATGCAGGAATATTGCTCACTATAACTCCATTGTTTCCCGTTTGCGCGGACTTCAGGGCGTGGAGAACATTGTGCGCGGTTTTTCATAAAACTATGGCAGAAAAAGAAAGGACGAACCGGTATGAGAGCGGTGATTCAAAGAGTGGCGAATGCCGCCGTCAAGGTTGACGGAAACACGGTGGGAAGCTGTGAACGCGGATTGTTGATTCTGCTTGGAGTGGCTCAGGGAGATACCGAGACGGATGCAGAGTTGTTGTGCAAAAAAATTGCGGCACTTCGAATTTTTCGCGATGAAAATGATAAAATGAATTTGTCCGTTCGCGATATTGACGGTGAAGCATTGGTGATTTCTCAATTTACATTGATGGCTGATTATCGACATGGCAACCGTCCGGATTTTTTGGCATCTGCAAAACCGGAGGAAGCAAATCGTTTATACGAGTATTTTAAGCAGTTGTTGGCACGTGAGATTCGACGTGTGGAGTGTGGAATCTTCGGTGCCGATATGAAGGTATCGTTGACCAATGACGGTCCTGTGACAATTTGTATGGACAGCGAGCTTTTGAAAAAGAAAAAGTAAGGATAGAATGCTATGAAATTGATTTTAGACGGAAATATCAACGCATACTATATTCAAACGCTTTGTATGATCTTTTTCCCCGGAGCAAAATTCGGTGCGGCGGAACAGGAAAATCCGAATGCGCCGGAGTTGTATTTGCGGATGTCCGAACAAGAGGACGGGGTGGAAGCATATGTTCGGGTTGCCGTAGACGGTAAAGTAGCTACCTCGGAAAAGTTTTATGCGTATTCCACGGAATTTGACAATGCCAAAACAGCCAAGATGGCGTGCGGTGCCGCTGTGATCGCCGCCTGCGGAGAGGTAATGGGATACCGCCCTTCGTGGGGAATGTTGACGGGGGTGCGACCTTCCAAAGTGGCAACAGAGCTTTTACAATCCGGTGTCAGCAAAACGAGAGTCAAACGGATTTTGACATCCGAATATTTCGTTATTCCGAAAAAGGCGGCTCTGGCGACCGATGTGGCATTAAACGAACAAAAGTTAATCGGTCATCCTTCCGGGCGGGATTGCAGCGTTTACATTGCGATTCCGTTTTGCCCGACGCGTTGTTCTTATTGTTCGTTTGTTTCCTATACATCCCCCAAATTACTCGGTCTGATTCCGGATTATCTGGAACATCTGATTTCCGATTTGGAAAAAACATTTTCCAAGATCAAAGAAATGGGATTGCATATTTGTACCGTATATATCGGAGGCGGAACCCCCACAATCCTGTCTGCCGATCAATTGCGGCGGTTGCTGTCCAAAATTTCCGAATTGACGGATGTAAACGCTTTGGAGGAATATACTTTGGAGTCCGGCAGACCGGATACCATTACCGCCGAAAAGATGGCGGTTGCCAAGGAATACGGTGTCACACGTGTTTGCGTCAATCCGCAATCTTTGTGCGAGGCAGTTTTGCAAAGCATTGGGCGGTGCCATACGGCAGACGATTTTTTACGTGCTTATCAAATTGCACGGGAGTCAGGAATCCCGATTCTGAATACAGATCTGATTGTCGGGCTTCCGGGGGATACTTTCAAGACCTTTTCGGCAACCTTTGATCAGATCCTGTTACTTCGACCGGAGAATATTACTGTGCATACCTTTTGCGTCAAAAAAGCGGCGGAAATTTTGCGGCAGGGGAACAGCGTTTATTCTTTGCGCGGAGGAGATGCCGGAAAATGTGTTGATTATTCACAATTAAAGACACAACAGGAGGGGTATCTGCCATATTATATGTATCGGCAGAAAAATACGGTTGGCAATTTTGAAAATGTCGGGTTTGCTTTGGAAGGCGCGGAAGGTCGGTATAATGTTTACATGATGGAGGAAGTCCATTCCATCTTTGCCTTGGGGGCGGGGGCTGTTTCCAAAATGGTCGATTACCATCCGAAAGATGGTGGAAAACCTGTCATCGAACGTCTTTTTTATCCAAAGTATCCGTATGAATATCTTCGTGATGAAAGTACGGATGAAAAAATAGCGGCAATGGAAGCTTTTTACCGCAACCATCGGCTGTTGGAAGATTGAAGTTCAACCGTTCGGTTTCTGTCGAAAGGAGCGTGTTTGATATGAAACGTTATATTGTCCAAACATTTCGAGATGAACCGGAATTGCAAAATTTTGTCAGGAGTTGCGACGAACAATTTGATGTTTCGATTGAGCGGACTGTCAAAGGATTGGAGCATGTACAGAATTTGCGGTTGTTCGGATTGACCGGTCCCAGTTGTTCCGGAAAAACGACGGCGGCAAAAAAAATTACGGAATATTTGGAGAAAACAGGCTTTCGTGTACATGTCATATCCATTGACGATTTCTACTTTGACAAGGACTATCTCAATCGGAAATCTTGCGAACAACAGGGCGGAGAGATCGATTACGATTCGGAATCTACCATTGATATGGAATTGCTTGCAGAGAAAACAGACCAATTGTTGCGCGGAGTCGCAACACAATTGCCGCGATTTGATTTTTCGGTCGGTCAACGTGTGCCGGGGGAATGGATCGAGCCGAAGCGGGAAGATGTTTTTTTGTTTGAAGGGATCCAATTACTGTATCCGCGTGTGAACGCGATTTTGAATCGCAGTCCGGCGTATCGTTGCTTCTATATCAGTCCGGATACTGCCCTGGAGGTCGGAGAGACGCTGTTTACACCGAATGAGATTCGATTGTGTCGGAGATTGGTACGTGACTTTTATCGTCGCGCCACGGCACCGGAATTTACGTTCTATCTTTGGAAAAGTGTCAGAATGAACGAGGAACAGAATATTTTTCCGCAAATTCATTTGTGCCACGGAAGAATTGATTCTACCATGCGCTACGAGCTTGGAATGTTGAAACCGTATTTGGAGCAAATTTTCAAGCAGATCCCACCGACGCATCCCGCGGTCGAGGAGGCGATGCTTTTGTGGAATAAACTGCAAGCGGTTCAGCCGATCTCGGCTGCTTATATGACCGAAAATTCATTGTACAAGGAATTTATTTGATGAAAACAATCTTAAAAAATGTAACCCTGTTACCGGAGTACGGATATGGATCACGGCGAGTACATGTTGTAACGGAAAATAAAACGATCACACAGATCACGGAACAGTTGCCGGATGTTGCCGATGGCGAGATGATCGATTGTAACGGAAATTTATTACTTCCGGCTTTTTATAATACACATTGCCACGCCGCCATGACGCTGTTCCGCGGGTATGGTGAAGATCTTCCGTTGCAAAAATGGTTGGAAGAACGCATTTTTCCGGCAGAAGATCGATTGACATATCAAAGCGTTTTTTCGGCTTCGATGTGGGCGATCGCCGAGATGTTGAAAAGCGGAGTCGCTTCTTTTTCCGATATGTACATGTTTGAGGATGCGGTTGCGGAAGCGGTACTGCAATCCGGCATCAAGGCAAATCTTTCGCGGTCCATCGTTTCTTTTGATCGGGAGATTGATATGGCTGCCGATCATCGCATGGAAGAGTCCGTTCGGTTATATCAAACTTATCACAATGCCGATGACGGACGATTAAAAATTGACTTTTCTTTGCATGCCGAATATACCAATGTTCCGCGGGCATGTGCATATGTCGGTGACTATGCCGTTTCGCACGGTGTCGGTATGCAGATCCATCTTTCGGAAACGGAGAAGGAACATCAGGAATGTTTGGCGCGTCACGGCAAAACGCCGACAAGGTTTTTTTACGATTTGGGAGTGTTGGATGCACCGACCACTGCCGCACATTGTGTTTGGGTTACGGAAGAGGATATGCTGTTGTTGGCAGAGAAGAAGGTTCATGTGGCGCATAATCCGATCAGCAATCTCAAACTGGGCAGCGGAGTGATGCCGTTGAAACAGATGTTGAATGCGGGGATCCATGTGTGTCTTGGAACCGACGGAGTGGCTTCCAATAATCGTTTGGATATTTTGCGTGAAATGCAGACGGCAGCTGTTTTGCATAAAGGCATCCAGCGCGATCCCGCCTGTATGACTGCGCGGGAGTTGTTCCCTCTGGCAACGCGAAACGGTGCTTTGGCACAGGGACGATCCGATTGCGGAACCATACAGGTCGGCTGTCGAGCCGATTTGATTTTGTTGGATCGTTCGTCGATTCATAATATTCCTTCTTACGACGATTATTCCATGCTTGCTTACAGTGCCGAACGATCGGATATTCAAATGACCATGGTGGACGGACGCATACTTTATCGAAACGGGGAATATACTTCTATTGATGAGGAACGTCTCCGCTTTGAATGCCGCGAGGTGTTTGATCATTATTTTGACTGACACAACGTGAGGTGAATAGGATGGAAGACGTGACAAAGGTATCTGCGCGCAAGACCTTTTTCACAGGCGTTTTGATGCTTTCGGTTTCTACGGTCCTGGTAAAATTGATTGGCTTGTTGTATAAAATTCCCATGCTCTCGTATCTTGGATCCGAGGGCATGGGGTATTTTAATTCGGCATATGAAATTTATGCTTTGTTTTGCGTGATTGCCACGGCGGGGTTGCCTGTAGCAGTATCTGTTTTGATTTCCGGTGCTGTTGCCGAAAACAGATGGGCTGACGTTCGGAAAATTGATCGTGCGGCAAGCATCATATTTGTTTGGGTAGGGGTGTTCGGAAGTCTTTTCATGTTTTTGTTGGCGCGTCCGATTTGTTTTTGGATACGCAGTGAACATGCGTATGCTTGTATTGTTTCAATTTCGCCGACCGTTTTTTTTGTGTGTATATCGTCAGCCGTTCGAGGCTATTTTCAAGGATTTCAAAAAATGTTTCCGACCGCGGTTTCTCAATTGATTGAAGCTCTGGGGAAATTGGGCTTCGGATTGCTGTTTGCGCATCTGGCTTTGCGATCCGGAAGACCGACCGAAGCGGTTGCGGCATCTGCCGGATGGGGATTGACACTCGGTACCGCACTTTCCACACTTTATTTGCTGATTGTCAAAAAACGCTCTTTTGCAAAGAGAAAAGAGCAAAAGCCGATTCCATCCGAGTCGGACGGTTCCGATTATCGAACAATTTGGAAAACGATTGGAAAATTGGCAGGACCGATGACGTTGGGGGCATCTATGGTCAGCCTTACCAAATTGATCGATATGACCATGATCTTGCGCCGATTACAGACGATCGGATATACGGAAGCCATGGCAAACGAAGCATACGGAAGTTATACGACTTTGGCACTTTCCGTGTTTGGGCTATTGCCGACATTGTTGAATTCCGTTGCGTTGCCCTTGGTTCCCATGCTGTCGGCGGCAATCGCGGTACAGGATGCGGAAAAACAACGTCAAATCGTGGAAACATCCTATCGTTTAACCACCTTTTTTGCACTTCCGACAGCTTTTGGAATTTCTGTTTTTGCACATCCGATCCTATCATTCTTATTCGGAAAAGAACCGGAAGCGGTTGACGTGGCGGCACCCTTGCTTGCGGTACTCGGATTTTCCGTCTTTTTGTCCTGCATGATTACGGCGACAAATTCCGTGTTGCATGCTTATTGGGATGTCAAGTCTCCGATCATTTCCATGTCGATCGGTGCCGCAGTCAAATTGTTGGTCGCGTATTGTTTGATCGGTATTCCGTCTGTTGGATTGATGGGAGCACCGATCAGCAGTTTCTTTTGCAATGCAACGGTGGTGACGATCAATTTGCGGCGTGCTTGCAGATTCTCCGGTTCGTATTCCGTCAAAAGGTTATTTCTCTATCCTTTGGTTGCCGCGACCGGTGCCGTTGCCGTATCATTCGGTCTTTACCTTTGTTTGCTGAAGTCCTTCGGAGAAACAGGATGGATCTTACTGTTGTGTGTGATGCTGACCGTTGTGGTCTATGCTTTTTTTGCTTTAATCGGCGGATTGATCTCACAAGAAGATCTATATGCTTTGCCGTTTGGCAAGCAAGTATGCGCTTGGGCTGAACGATTGCATTTGGTTCCCATGCGGTCGAAAAATCGTGTCAAAAAGTAATCGGCAAAAATGAAAAAGCTCTTGAAGTGCGAAAAAAAATATGTTATAATGATATTACAGATTATCCTACGTCGATGAGTGAGGTATGATTATGATCAAATCGCAATGGATTGAAAAAGCGGCAGAAAACAGTCACCTGTCTAAAAAGGAAATGACGGTGGCATATCATGCGCTTTTTGAAACATTCCAACAAACACTTTTGTCAGGGGAATCGGTGCAAATTCCGGGATTGGGAACGTTTGTTATCCGTGAAAAGGAAGCTTGTACCGTTCGCAATCCGAAAACAGGAGCGGTGATCTTAAAACCGAGTTCCCGCCGTGTGGTATTTTTAACAGGAAAAACATTAAAGGAAAAACTCAATGAGACTTGATAAATTTTTGAAAGTATCCAGAATTATTAAACGTCGCACAGTTGCAAACGAGGCTTGCGACGCGGAACATGTCAGCGTCAACGGAAAAAAAGCAAAGGCATCTTACGATGTCAAAGAAGGGGATATATTGGAGATCACCTTCGGGCAACGCACTTTGAAAGTGCGCGTGCTGAATATTAAGGAATATACTCCCAAAGCAGATGCCGCCGGATTATATGAAGTGATCGGATAGTTTTGCATATTCCGGAACGCCCCGGCATAAATTGTAGCAAACCGACCAAACGGAGGCTTGTGTTATGAATACCGAGGCAAGTAAAGGGGAGCAACAAACCGTACATCAGATTTTGATGCAAAACAGAAAGATGATGGAAATTCGCGGCGTTACGGATGTGAATCAATTTGATGAGCAAACGGTGGTACTTGAAACGTCTTGCGGCACCGTTTCGATTGAAGGGGTTGCACTTCACATTCATGTTTTGAACGTGGAACAAGGTCTGGTGACGATGGAAGGTAAAATTGATTCCGTGACCTATTATGAACAGGTAACGAGCAACACAAACGGAAAGAACGGCTTTTTCAAAAAGCTGTTTCGTTAATGATCGGCATGGCAATATCACAGTCCGCATTGGCGCGGCTTTTGCTTTATGCTGTTTTATTGGGTGGTTGTTTGGGAGTTTGCTACGACGTGTTGGGTTTGAATCGCGTATTTTTCGGCGGTTCGTTCAGTCCGCGGACAGCGGCATATTTGCAAACTTTACGGTTGCCGTGGTTACGTTCCAGGCAGAGAGCTGTCGGGAAGGGGCGATTGTTGAAAATTGCTGTGTTTTTCAGTGATTTTCTTTTTTGCGTGATTGCCGGCTGTTTTGTGATCCTACTGTTTTATCAATTCAATAGCGGGAAGATACGGATTCCGGCGTTGGTCTGTGTGGCAGTCGGATTTGTGTTGTATCGTATGACGTTGGGACAGCTGACGGCGGTGTTTTTTGAATGGGTTATCTTCTTATCGAAAACAGCAGTACGCTATGTGGCGTTTTTTCTGCTGTTTCCGTTTCGGCGGGTGGGAAGTCGCGTGAAACGGCAGATCCGTTACTTGCTCGAAAGGCGGAAAAGCAGAGTTGACGCGCGGAGACGGTCGGCGTTTACCGCGCAGGAAACAAGCAGGTTGGAGCAAAATGCTTGCGGAATGATTTTTGAACCGGTTGATTGTCGTTTAGATGAATCAATCAAGATAGGAGAAGTAAAATAAATGGAAGAACGAAAAAAGAAACAATTCAGTTTAAGTTTGATGGTTAAAGTGTTTCTTTGTCTGATTGTACTCATCTCTATCGGTGTCTTTGCAAACAGTGTGATGTACTACAATCAGTTGCATCAAGAGGCTGAAGCATTGACAGACGCCTTGAATCGTTTGTACCAAACGAGGACGGAACTGGTTGAAATGCTTGGATCGGCAGAGGAACTGAATGTGTTGCTGTCGGATTACAGTCGATGTCAGGAGCTGTTGCAATCCGGGACGCTGGAAGGGGAGTTGTTGGATGAATATACGGTGCATTTGCAGGAGATTCGAGAGTTGTTGAATCGTTCCGAAAACAAGGAATACATCGCAAGATTGGCAAAGGATGAATTGGATCTGTATTTTGCCGATGAGAAAATCTTTTATAACGATATGAATTGAGTGGGAATGGCGGAATGATTGGAAAAAATACGGAAGCAAAAAAATTGATTGCCCAAAATAAAAAAGCTTACCATGATTATTTTGTGGATGAAAAGTACGAGGCGGGAATCGCTTTGGCGGGAACAGAAGTAAAAAGCATTCGCAACGGTGGCGTAAACCTGAAAGATTCCTATTGTTCTTTTGAGGCGGGAGAACTTTTTGCAATCGGAATGCATATCAGTCCATATGAACAGGGAAATATTTTCAATACGGATCCGTTGCGGCAAAAAAAATTATTGATGCATCGTCGCGAGATTATGAAGTTGCAGGGGTTGGTACAGCAAAAAGGTTATACCGTGGTTCCGCTGTCGTTGTATTTTTCCGGCAGTCATGTCAAAGTGGAATTGGGACTTTGCAGGGGAAAAAAGCTGTACGACAAGCGCGATGCCGATGCCAAACGTACTGCCGAACGGGATATTGACCGCCATATGAAAGATCGCAACTACGAAGGGTAAGTCGACGAACAAGAAGAACGGTTGATCTTGTTTCGATCAATCGAACAGAACAAAATAAAACATGCAAGCAAAGGAAGGTATGAAATGAAGCAATTATCTTTTCATTCGGATGTTCTATGTGCGACCTCACGGTATTCGGATGCCTTGGTCTTACCGGATTATCCGTATTTGTCGAACGGGGATTTTGACCGTGAAACTGCATTGCAGGTATTGTTGATGGAAGAATACGGATTGATCGACGAAACCGATTTGTTTTGGAATGCTTCTGTTCAAACAACGGAGGACAAGCAATTCGCAGGAAAATGCAAACACACCGTTGTACAATTTGATTTTGAAAAAAGAGGAGATCACGTCTCCTTTCCATTGCATATTTTTCAACCGTATGCCCATCCGAATGCCGAGATGATTGTCCATCTCAATTTTCATCCGGATTTCCCAAACAAATATCTCCCGTTGGAGGAGTTGATGGATCGCGGCGTGGCAATTGCGCACCTGTGCTATACGGATGTTACTTCGGACGATTCCGATTTTTCCGACGGATTGGCTCGCTTGGTCAGTGATCGCAACGACTGTCATTCTGCAGGAAAACTGGCAATATGGTCTTATGCCGCAAGATGTGCGGCAACATGGCTTTTGGAACACGGATTTGTCTGTGAGGATGCTTTATATGTTGCCGGACATTCCCGCTTGGGGAAGACCGCCTTGTTGACGGCGGCATTGGATCCGCGGTTCCGGGGTGTTTTGGTGAATTGTTCCGGTTGTTGCGGTGCCGCTGTTTCCCGTGAGAAAACCGGCGAAACGGTCGAGGCGATCTGCCGCGTGTTTCCGTATTGGTTTGCAACATGCTTTCATCAATATGCCAATCGTGAACAGGAGATGCCGTTCGATCAACATTATTTGTTAGCTTCCGTTGCGCCGCGGAAATTGTGTATTGTGACAGCCGAGGAGGATACATGGGCTGATACCGATGCACAATATCTTGCGGCTGAAGCGGCAGATGTCGTTTATCAAAAGGCTGGTGTCAAAGGTTTGGTACGGAATGGATTGCTGTTGCAAGGGCAACAATCGGTCGATGGTCAGATTGCATTTTCCAAGCGCGGCGGAACACATTTTTTCAGTCGCACGGATTGGAATTTCTTCATTGATTTTATTCGCAGACCGTCAGAAAACGGATGACAGATTGTATTCCGTCATATTTTTTAACATTTTTGCATCAATCAATCAAAGAAACGAGCAATTTGTAAAAAATGCTTGCAAATCGGAACAAAAAGGTGTATAATGTAAAGGATATGTATTTGAGAATACAGGATTTCGGACAGAAGAGAAAGGAAAGTAAAAATGTCAGAATGTACGCATGATTGTTCGAGTTGTTCCAGCAATTGCAGCTCGCGCGAACAACCTCAAAGTCTTCAAATTCCGGCAAATGCCTTGAGTGAAGTCAAGCATGTGATCGGTGTGGTCAGCGGAAAGGGAGGCGTCGGAAAATCATTGGTTTCTTCCATGTTGGCGGTATTATTGCAACGGGAAGGGTATAAGGTCGGAATTTTGGATGCCGATATTACGGGACCGTCCATTCCCAAGGCATTCGGTTTGCATCAGGTTGAAGTGTTCGGAGATGATAACGGAATGATACCGCCATCCAGTACGACCGGAATCGACATTATGTCGGTTAATCTTTTGTTGGGGGCAGATGAAACCAAGCCTGTCGTTTGGCGCGGTGCTTTGATTGCCGGAACGGTACAGCAATTTTGGAAGGACACCATTTGGAATGCCGATGTTTTGATTGTCGATTGTCCTCCCGGAACAGGAGATGTTCCGTTGACGGTCTTTCAGTCCTTGCCGTTGGATGGCATTGTTATTGTTTCCAGCCCGCAGGATCTGGTTTCCATGATTGTCAGCAAGGCGGCGAATATGGCATCTATGATGAATATCCCGGTGCTTGGATTGGTCGAGAATATGAGCTATGTAAAGTGTCCGGATTGTGGGAAGGAATTGCATGTATTCGGTGAAAGTCATATTGAAGAGGTGGCTGAAAAATTCGGATATGATCTTTTGGCACGGATTCCGATGGATCCCAAGTTGGCGGCTTTGGTTGACCGTGGGATGATCGAATTGATGGAAAATGATTTTATGGATCATGCGGCGCAGGTCATCATTGAAAAATTAAAAATGAATCATTGATGCGCATCAACATGTAAAATATGAAACCTTGACGGATTAGAATTGTCCTCGGAAGCATTTTCTCGATGAAGTAACGGATTCTGGGAAGCTTTCGGGGGCTTTTTTGAATGATTTTTGATGTAGTTACGTTCGACCGAATCGTTCCGTCAGAAGAACACTGAATGCCGTGATTGCCGCCGGATAGAGCAATTCTTCGATTACTACCGATGGTTGATAAGCGAATGCGTCGGCAGGGGAAGTATCCAGTGTGATTTGATAGGCAATGAACGATGCGATTGCAGAAAGCACCAAAAGCGGCAATTCGATTTGTAAAAGAATCCTTGTTGCGCGGCATGGACTGTTTGGATTGGAAGACATCATTTTTTCTCCTTTTGGTTAGTGGTTTGCTTTTATTATACCATTTCAAAAGTGGAAAATCTATGCAAAAATATTGTTAAAATTGAAATCACTTGCATAATCTGTATAAAAATGCCGTTTGGCAGAATCTTGGAGGAGTTATGCAAGTATCTCAATGGAATGCGTCGTCAGTTGCATTGACAGAAGAATCCGTTTATTTCGGAGGAATGAACTTAAAATATCAACTCTTGTTGTATGCCGGAAATTTGTGGAATCGCTTTTTTATTCGTGTGATGCGGGATGGCGAATGTTGTGTGGCAGATGCGGGTGCCGATTTGACAAGAGCATTCGCATGGTATCAAGATGTGGTGCGGGGCAGTACAACCCCGTGTGCTTTGACAGAGGTGATGCGAATTCTGCGGGAAGAATAAAAAATTCAAGAAACCTCTTTACTTTTTTGCGGTTTTGTGATATACTGATTTGGAAAAAATGAAGAAAGAGCATCTGTCAAAGATGCGACGGGAAACCCAAAATGAAATGTCCTGGATGTGGATATCCTGAAAGTAAAGTGATCGATTCCAGACCGACAGCGGAAGGAAACAGCATTCGCCGCCGTCGGGAATGTCTGGCTTGCCAAAAACGTTTTACAACTTTTGAAACGATTGAAACACCGACGATCATTGTGATCAAAAAGAACGGCGGAAAAGAGCTGTTTGATAAACAAAAATTGCTTTCCGGTGTTTTGAAAGCAACGCAAAAACGTCCGGTCGATGCCGTGACATTGGTGGATGAGATCGAAGCCGAATTACAAAATACCTTGCGTGAAGAAGTGCCGTCCATGGAGATCGGCGAAATGGTGATGCGCAAATTAAAGGAACGTGACGAGGTGTCTTACGTTCGATTTGCATCGGTTTATCGTGAATTTAAGGATATTGATACTTTTATGCAAGAGTTGCGGGAGCTGAAAGAAAAAACGGAGGAAAAGAAGCTATGAGAGCCTTATTGGTGGGGGATTTGTCTCCGACGAGTGTGACCGATCCGTTATTCGCAAACCAAAAAATCGACGAGCTCTTCCATGATGTACGGGATCTGTTTGTCGGCAATCAAGTCAATTTTGTTAATTTGGAATGTGCATTGACCGACCACACACAAAGCATTGAAAAATTTGGACCTCCCCTCAAGGCTTGTGCCGAAACCGCAGATGTCCTGAAAACGATCGGTGTGACTGTGTGCGGGTTGAGCAACAATCATATTTTTGATTACGGCAAGGTCGGTGCTTTGGATACCATGGAAAATCTTGCGCGCGTCG
The DNA here is from genome assembly GCA_964624685.1 of uncultured Ruminococcus sp. Taxonomy (GTDB): domain Bacteria; phylum Bacillota; class Clostridia; order Oscillospirales; family CAG-272; genus UMGS1865. The sequence continues at coordinate 49,424 of CAZUYA010000006.1, forward strand.
GAATCGACTTTACGGGCTTTGGCGACAATTATCAGGCATCCCGCAAAAATTACACGGTGGAAGCCGACGGTGAGCGATTGACCATCCTTGCGGTCTGTGAGCATGAGTATTCTTACGCATTGGAACATCGTATGGGCAGTCGTCCTTACGATGAATACGATACGATGACGGATATTCGTGCGGCGCGCGCGGATTGTGATCGTTTGATCGTTATTTATCACGGTGGGAAGGAAATGTGCCAATATCCGTCGCCGCGCTTGCGTAAGCTTTGCCGCGCCATGGTGGAGAACGGTGCCGATGTGGTGTTGTGTCAGCACAGTCATTGCATCGGTTGCTACGAGCGGTATCTGGAGGGACACATTCTGTACGGGCAGGGCAATTTCCATTTTGTAAAACCGTTGTTTTCCGTGGATGCGAAAAAATGGAATTGTTCGCTGGCGGTGCGATACGATTCCGAAACGAATACTGTCGAATTTCTTCCGTTGCATGTATTTGAAAACGGCATCGAAGTGGCAAAGGGGGCTGAAGCTGCCGAAATCATGGCGGAATTTGAACACAGAAATGCCGAGTTGGCAAGCGGTGCATGGCGGGAGAAGTGGCATGAATTTGCCGTGAGCGTTCGCGAGCAGTATTTGGATGTACTTGCCAAGGCGTTTGCACCGGGATCCACCAAATTGCAGGATGATTGTTTCGGTCACTATTTGGATTGTGAAGCGCACACCGATGTTTTTCGTGAACTTTGCCCGACGGCGAATCAAACGAACGAGCTTTGAACGCGCTTTTTCGGAGTACGGAAATAAAAAATATGTATGGCGATTCCGATTTTTGCCTGAAAAAGCTCAAAAACAAGAGAAAATAAGAGCTTTGAATAGGATAAATTAAAAAAATCGAAAAAAGTTTTCAAAAAGGCTTGACAAGACCGAAAATCTGTGTTATAATAGGCAAGCATGAAAAATATTTATTATTGATTTTCGGAGGAATACTACAATGTCTACATTTATGCAGAAAAAAGAAAATGTAGTCCGCAAGTGGTACATTCTGGATGCAGCAGGCAAGCCGATCGGAAAAACTGCCGTTGCAGCTGCCGATCTTTTGCGCGGCAAGAATGCACCCGAATTTACCCCTCATGTGGATTGCGGAAACTTTGTGATTGTCATCAACGCCGATAAGGCAGTCTTGACCGGTAAGAAGTTGGAGCAGAAGTATTATTACCATCATTCCGGTTATATCGGCGGTATGAAGGCTGTGCA
>CAZUYA010000007.1:0-31773 GCA_964624685.1 uncultured Ruminococcus sp.
ATTCCTATCAATAACGACTATTCTACTTATGAAATTAACTATTATTGTTTCAAAACCCCAACAGGAGAAGATGTAGTGGCAATCAGTGAGTATTATCATAATGTTCCCCATTACAATCAAGTTGAACAAATCAGTTTTCTCCTCTTATTTCCATCAGACGCACCACAACCTTCCGATGATATGATTCAAACATTAAGTTACGGAACCACACCGTCGTTGCAAATATTGCAGTCTTTAGGGGCACCGGAAGTGGTTACAAATCTGTCTTCCGGTAACTGGGTTGGTGTCTCATATATTTCAGCATCCGAAACACGTTATGATCTCTTGATAAAAATAAACGGAGGACTCGATGCGGCTTACTACTATGATGTCGATAATAACAGAATCTTTTATCTTCCTCAAATAACGCCACAAAAATCAATCATTCCGTAAATGATTTTTTATGTGTACTACATTCCCCCCGCCGTCCTAACGGCGGGGGTGTGTTTACGGGCGATATTGCTCTAACCAATGTTTGCGATACTGCCCCAGTGTGAAATAAGTTTCCTTTTTGAATTGTTCCGTAAAATATGCCTGTGATGAAAAACCGCATGCGTAGGCAATTTCCGACAAACATTTGGAGGATTGTGCCAACAAATATTTTGCCTGCCGAATCCGAATCTGTAACAAATAACTTTGCGGAGTTTTTCCCATCACCGTGGTAAAAATATGGTGGAAATAATGAGACGAATACCCGGTAACTTGTGCAATATCTGCCAATGTTAACGGTTTGTCATAATTGTTTTTGATAAATTCCACCGCTTGCGGAATTGCCTCATCGGAAAACTTCCCCGTGCGTACATGTGCAAGATAATTGGTATTGCGCTGTGCATCCTTTTTCAAGTCATAAAACAACTCCAACAATTTCGCATTGACATAGTCCGAGTCGGGTTGATACCCTACATCCAGCAAATGATGCATCAAATCTTCAAACAATCTTCCGTACACCTCTCGATTGATGATGCGAAAAAACGTCGGGACTGACTCCAACAACGTATGATACGGAGAATCGGCATCCAATGTCAGGTGCAAATAACAACAACGATAATCGAAGAGACTGGCACGACGATCTCCGGGACGTGCACAGAGCAATGTCCCGGGCGCAATATCATAAGTCTGTCCGTTCAAGATCGCTTTTCCCGTGACAAAAGTATAAAATTCCAATTCATATTCGGTCACCGTTCTGCCCCATGTCCGTCTTTTCTCCGGAAAAGCCACTTTTGTATCAAAAATACCGTATCCCGTCAATTCACAGATTCGCATTTGCCCGTTCTCCTTTCCGTTCGTATCAGAATTATACCATACTTTTTCGGCAAAATCAATCCTATTATCGTAAGATTTTGAAAAAAGATGTGAATATTTCGATATACAGAACATCACCAAATGATTATAATATTATTTATTAGGATCAATCATTGTACAAGAGCACAAGAAAGGAAACAACATGAAAATAACCGATATCAAAAGCTTTGTTGTAGATTGTTTCCGCACCAATTGGGTATTTGTAAAAGTCTTTACAGACGAAGGCATTACCGGCGTTGGCGAAGGAACATTGGAATACAAAGAAAAAGCATTGGTCGGTGCCGTGGAACATTTGAAAAGCGCACTGGTCGGAAAAGATCCCTTGCAGATCGAAAAAATTTACCACGATGTTTACCGCGATGCCTATTGGCGCGGGGGTGCCGTATTGATGAGCGCCTTGTCAGCCGTAGAATGCGCCTTGTGGGATATTCTCGGCAAACACCTCGGCGTTCCCGTTTACCAACTTTTGGGGGGCAAAGTCAATGATGATTGCCGCATCTATGTCAACGGTTGGTTTGCCGGTGCAAAAGAGCCGGAAGAATTTGCGGAAAAAGCACGCATCGCCGTAGAACGCGGCATTACCGCCATGAAATGGGATCCGTTCGGAAAAAGTTATTTGCAAATATCCAATCAGGATTTGAACAAAGCCATCCGTTGCATTGCCGCCGTCAGAGAAGCAGTCGGTGACGAGGTGGATCTTTTAATCGAGGCACACGGACGATTCGATGTACCGACGGGTATCAAGATTGCACAGGAAATCGTGCCGTTCAAACCGATGTTCTTGGAAGAGCCTGTCCCCCCGAACAATTTGGAAGCCTTGGCTGCAGTACGCGAAAAATCGCCGGTTGCAATTTCAGCAGGTGAACGTCTCTACACACGGTTCGATTACAACGAACTGTTTCGTCGCCGTGCCGCTGATTATATTCAACCCGACATTTCTCATGCAGGCGGCATCATGGAATTGAAAAAACTTGCCGCCATTGCCGAATCCAATTATATTCCGTTCGCCCCACACAATCCGTCCGGTCCGATTGCAAATGCCGCAACTTTGCAAATCGCGGCTTGCTGTCCGAATTTCTGCATTCTCGAAATCATGTACAGTGATGTAGAGTATCGTCGGTACATTACGGATGAAAATTTGATCTATGAAAACGGACGAATCAAGATCGGAGATCGTCCCGGTCTTGGAATTGAGTTAAATGAGGAGGAATGCCTCAAGCACCCCTATGTTGAACACAACCTGCGTCATTATACGGGTGCATTAACCGACATCCGTCCCACAAAAACCGCATTCTATTTTTAATATAATACAATAATAGTAGGAGGAAAAAATCATGCAAATTTTTGAAGTTGAAGGACACGAGCCGAGCCTTTTGCCGGAAGGAAAACAATGGAAGTTAGCTTTTTCCGATGAATTTGACGGCACCGAGTTGGATATGAGCAAGTGGAACTACCGCCTCAATTTTTGGGGTGTCCGCTTTGATGCTTATACCGACCAAGGTGTTTCTTTGGACGGTAACAGCAATGTAGTATTCCACCCCGTGGTCGTTGACGGTCGTCTCTGCTCCGCACAATTACAGACCGGTGCGCTGACATACGATCAGCTCGACTTTGAAGGTTCCATTAAGAACAGACTTTCGCAAAGCATCGGCGACAATCCGTGGGGAGAGATCGAACTTTGGCCTTTCAAGCCGTTGATCAAACCCAAGTTTATGCATCGCTACGGTTACTATGAAGCACGTGTAAAATTTCAAAAGAGACCGTTCTGGTGGAGTGCGTTTTGGATTCAGTCCCCCAACACGGGGAGTACCTGTGATCCCGCAACCAGCGGCGTGGAAAGCGACATCATTGAAAATTTTGTTGACGGCACATTAACATCCGGAAATATTTTCGGCGGTTACGGCAAAGACTTTGCCGAAGACGCTCGTATCCACTATCCCTATACCGAAGACAACGAGTACCATCGTGTCGGGCTGCAATGGTCTCCGGACGGTTATGTGTTCTATTTGGACGGAAAAGAAACCGCCCGTTCGGACGCTCCCATTTCCCACACGGAACAATTCGTCTTGCTTTCTACGGAAGTCAAAGGCTATCGTAAAGGCATCATTCCGACGGAATTTACCGAAGAAGATCTTGCCGACTGCTTCACTGCCGATTATGTACGCGTATTTGACGCAGTACAAGAATAAGCCTCGGAGAAAAATCTATGAAAACAGTCTTAATTACCGGTGCCTGCATCAATACGGGAGTTGCCATCGTTGAAAAATTTGCAACGGAATGTTGGAACGTCGTATTTACGGGACGAAACGAAGAAAGCGTCCGTACAGCAGAACAAACATACCGTTCGGCATTCCCGAATGTCAAGATCTGCGGTCGAGTATTGAATTCCCTTTTGGACGAGCGCACCGTCAACGAGCAAGCAGTCCATGACCTCTTTGAAGAATTGGATGCCAACGGCGTGCAAATTCACGCTTTGGTTTGCAATGCCGCCGACCAAGGACTCGGAATGGGAATTTTTGAAAATCCCCTGACTGATTTTATGCGCGTGATCAATACCAATGTCGTTTGGAATTACTGTTTGGCGGAACATGCCGCGCGCCGTATGAAGGAAGCACACGAAGGCAGTATCGTCTTTGTCAATTCCAATACCGCATACCGTGCCATCCCCAATCGCATTGCCTACTCCGCTTCCAAAAGCGGGCAATTGGGAATGATGCGCGCACTTGCGTTAGATCTGGGAAAATACAATATCCGTGTCAATGCGGTCCTCCCCGGAATGATCCGCACAGATCGTTGGGAAAAGAATCCTGATTTTTATCGAACGGTACCATCGCGCTACACACCGCTCGGTGATGTTGCGAACGGATCAGATGTAGCCGACGCGGTATGGTATTTTACCGCACATGCACGCAATACAACAGGTGCCGAATTGACCGTTGACGGCGGAAATATGATTCAACTTTACCCTTTGATCCCCGACAAACAAGAGTCCTCTTCCGCACAGTGACATCATCATTCGAACGAATCATCACAGGGGCTATCTCAAATGCAATCATTTAGCATTTGGGACAGCCCCTTTTGTGCGTTCCTTAAATGTCCCGATACGCCTCTGCCATCTCTCATGTAATCAGCTTCTCTTCCCCATCTTCCTTTCCTTGCTTTTCCTTTTCTTACCGATCTACTACCTTTTTCCTATCTTTATCCCTTTTCTTTTTCATTTTTATTTTTTCTATTTACTTTTCGTGTTTTTTGTGCTAAAATATAGAAAGAGCAATAGGCAAAAGGGGGGAATAACTCATGAACGGTTGCGAAGGCTACGAAGCAATTGCACATGTCTATGACAAACTGAACGCCCAAATTGATTATGAAAGTTGGGCAGACTTTATCGAACGATGTTTTGACCGTTTTCTTTTACAGCGTCCAACATTGGTGTTGGATCTTGCCTGTGGGACCGGCAGCATGACGCTTGCCCTTGCAAAAAGAGGCTATGATATGATCGGGATTGACGGCAGTACCGACATGCTCTCGGAAGCATTTGCACGTACACCAGAAAACTCCTCTATTCTTTGGCTCTGTCAAGATATGCGAAACTTTGAACTTTACGGCACGGTTGGTGCGGTAACCTGCTGTTTGGACAGTCTCAACTATCTGCTCACGGAAGAGGAACTGACGCAATGCTTTTCCAATATCCACAATTATCTTGATCCAAACGGATTGTTTCTGTTCGACATGAATACCCCCTACAAATTTCAAAACATCTACGGATCCAATGCCTATATTCTGGAAGACGAGCTGACTTTCGGCATGGAGGAAAACGAAGAACAAATCCCCGTTTTCTGCGGTTGGCAAAATACCTACCATGCGGATAGCGGAATTTGTGAGTTTGACCTCACTCTGTTTGAAGAATTACCGGACGGTACGTACCGCCGTTCCGATGAGCATCAGCAAGAACGCTGTTATCCGTTGGAAACGGTTTTGAACATCTTAAACCGTACAAAAATGGAAGTTCTCGGCATATGGAAAGATTTCACATGCTCACCACCGAACGAAACAACCGAACGTTGGTACATAGCGGCACGTGCCGTCAAATAACAACTGTAAAACAAAAAAATGAATCCATGATTCAAAAAAAGTGAAAAGGATACCGAAACCATGTCATCCACCATTTTACGCGCAATGACTTCCGACGGAAGTGCGCGAATCCATGTCATCAATTCCACTGCCATCGTCAACGAAGCCATTCGCATTCACAAAACGACTCCGACCGCCTCCGCTACTTTGGGACGACTGTTGACCGCAACCTCCGTAATGGGCTGTATGTTAGGCGAAAAAGAAGATACCATAACCGTCAGTCTCAAAGGCGACGGTCCCGCCGGAACGGTTTTGGCAGTTTCCGACTACATCGGAAATGTGCGCGGCTATATTCAAAACCCCAATGTTGACCTCCCGCTCAAATCCAACGGAAAATTGGATGTCGGAAGTGCTGTCGGTCACGGATATTTGAACATCATCCGTGATTTCGGAACAGATGAGCCTTACAACGGCTCAATCGAACTCGTCAGCGGAGAAATAGCCGAAGATATTGCCGCCTATTATGCGCAAAGCGAGCAAATTCCAACCGTATGTGCCTTAGGCGTTTTGATCGGTACAGACCGTACTTGCCGTGCCGCCGGCGGGGTATTGATTCAATTGTTGCCGTTTGCCGATCCCGCCACAGTCGATCAAATCGAAAAAAACATTCCCGCACTTGCCAACATCTCCGGATTGTTCGATTCCGGCATGACTACGGAACAGATCGCCGCTTTGGCATTGAAAGAAATTCCATTCGATATTTTTGATGAATTGGATGTAGCATATCGTTGCAATTGCAACCGTGACCGTACCACCAAAGCATTGATAACATTGGGAAAGGAAGATCTCCTCAAACTGTTGGAAGAGCAACAGGCTGACGGAAAATCGGACAAATTGGAAGTAACCTGTCGATTCTGTGATCAAAAGCAATATTACAACCGAAACGATATTGAAAACATGTTTTAGGCAACCGTGAACACCATCCGCTTTCGATCTCTCAACCACTGTCAAACCGTTGCACAAAATTTGCATCGGATTCCAAAAAATACTTGACGAAACGATAAAAATACAGTATAATATAGTTGTCAGAACATCCCATCGACAAATTTTATCTATTTTACCATTATTCCACGAAAAAAGAAAACAAGGAGATCATTCAAATGTACCGTATCGGAATTGACCTCGGCGGAACAAATATTGCCGCCGGCATCGTAAACGAAAAATTTCAGATCATTGCAAAAAGCAGTGTTCCGACAAACACCGCATGTCCGGAGCAGATCGTATCCGACATTGCGGCACTTTGTAAAAAACTCTGTGCCGATAACGGCATCGCACTCTCCGACATCGCTTCGTTGGGCATCGCTTCTCCCGGAATTGTCAACGACGAAAGCGGTGAAGCCATTTATGCGAACAATCTCCCATTCGATCACTTCCCCATTCTTCCCAAGTTGAGAGAGCAACTCCCCATCCCGGAATTCCACATTGAAAACGATGCCAATGCCGCCGCTTGGGGCGAAGCAATTGCCGGCGCGGCAAAAGGTTCCAAATCCTCCGTTATGATCACGCTCGGAACGGGTGTCGGCGGCGGTATCATCGACAGCGGAAAAGTATTCAAAGGATTCAACTCTGCAGCCGGTGAACTCGGACACATCGTCATCCAAGTAGACGGTCGTCCCTGCTCCTGCGGTCGCCGCGGTTGTTGGGAAGCTTATTCCTCGGCAACCGGTCTGATCAATATGACCAAGGATAAACTGGAAGAATGCAAAACAGCAGGTCGCGAAACCGTTATGACCGAGATCGTTGCGCAAATCGGCAAGGTAAACGGACGGACTGCATTTGACGGAATGCGGAAAGGTGACGTTGCCGCCAAGGAAGTAGTCGATGAATACATCAAGTATCTTGCAAGCGGATTGGCAAGTATGATCAATATTTTCCAACCCGAAGTCATCTCCATCGGCGGCGGCATTTCCAACGAGGGACAATTCCTGTTGGATCTGGTGGTACCGAAGGTCATGGAACAGATCTACGGCACAGGTGTTGTTACAACCCCCGCCATTCGGATTGCCACCCTCCGCAATGACGCGGGCATCATCGGTGCGGCTGTGCTCGGAATGTAATTTATTTTTTCAAACACTTCTCCCTCGCAGGCAACCAATTGGTTGTCTGCGATTTTGTGACTTTTCTCCACGATTGAAAGCTGTAAAAATCATGGAATCGACAAATTCCTCTTGCCATTTTTCAAAAAATATGTTATACTATGGGAAGATTCTTCTACCATTGGAAGATCAATTTCAACAGAAAGGAACAGACAGATGAAACTGATCCATTGTGCTGATCTGCATCTCGATTCCCCGATGGAATCCAATCTGTCAGCCGAACAAGCACGTGAACGAAAAAGCGAATTGCGAATCGGTTTTTCGCGTTTGGTTCGATATGCCGATGAAATTGATGCAGCGGCGATTCTGATTGCCGGCGACCTGTTTGACAGCAAACAAGTCACCGAAAGCACACAAAAATATGTTTTGGATTTAATTGCGGCTCATCCTGCTCTGCGATTTTTCTATCTGACAGGAAATCACGATCGCGGAAACGATTGGAAACAACTTCAAACACTTCCGAAAAATCTTTTCTTATTCCAAGACGGGTGGACAACTTATACGATTGAAAATGTTTCCATCACCGGCAGTGAACGTCCGAACAGCGACACGCTTAAATTGAATCCGAACCACATCAATATCGTCCTATTGCATGGACAGGACAGAAGCGGAAACGGTGCCGCGAAAGAGGACATCATTCATTTCGGAAAATTGAAAGGAAAACAGATCGATTACTTGGCTTTAGGACATATTCATGAATATCGCACAACAAAAATCGATGAACGTTGTCTTGCCTGCTATTCCGGTTGTCCGGAAGGACGTGGATTTGATGAATGCGGTCCAAAAGGATTTGTCCTGTTGGAAACGAACGGTCAAAAACTGCTGCACCGTTTCATTCCGTTTGCCACACGACAATTGCACACCGTCTCTTGCGATCTATCCGATCTGACATCACAATGGGCGTTGGAGCAAAAGTTGTTGCATACAGTGGAAGCAATTCCGTCTTCCGATCTGGTAAAAGTCGTTCTCACGGGTGCATGTCCCCCGGATGTCGTCCCAAATCTGTTACATCTGCGCCGGCTGTTGTCAGAACGTTTCTATTTTGCCAAATTAACCGATGAGAGCCACTTGCTCATCCGTCCGGAAGATTACCGAAACGATATTTCACTCAAAGGAGAATTTATTCGTCACGTGTTACGTTCCGATTTGAACAAATCGGAAAAAGAACGCATCATCGCCTGCGGACTGCGCGCTTTGGCAGGAGAGGAGACGGGATTATGAGATTGCTTCGCTTACACATCATCGGATTCGGAACATTGAAACATTTTCGCATGGACTTTTGCAACGGTCTCAACTCCTTTCATCATGAAAACGGTTGGGGAAAAAGTACATTGGCTGTTTTTATCAAAGCCATGCTGTACGGACTTCCGGCAACAACCAAACGTTCCCTTGACGAAAATGAACGTAAAAAATACACTCCGTGGCAAGGCGGAGAATACGGCGGCAGTTTGGAATTGGAATGTCAAAAGGGACAGTTTCGGATCGAACGCTTCTTCGGTGCCAAAGAAAGCAGTGACAGTTTTGCCCTGTTCGATCTTGCCACTAACTTACCGAGCAACGCCTTTTCCTCGGCAATCGGAGAAGAACTGCTCGGCATTGATGCCGATGGATTTGAACGTACCGTCTATCTGTCACAGCGCAACACTTCTTCACACGGCAACAATGTTACCATCACCGCCAAACTCGGAAATTTATTGGATGATGTAGATGACATTGCCGGATTTGACCGTGCCATGGCATTGTTGGATAAACGCAGAAAATATTATGTCATGACGGGAAATCGCGGGCGCATTGCCGAACTGGAACAGGAGCAAACGGAACGGCAGGCTGATTTGGAATCGCTTTACCGAACGCGCGATGCCCTGAAAGAGTTGCAAAAAGAACAAGAAGAACAAGCAGACCGTATGGAAACCGTACAAGCAAAGATCGACTGCATTCGATCGGAATTGCAAAGTGCGGCATTATTGCAAGAAAAAAATACATTGTTGGAACAAAAACAACGAATGGAATCGGAGATTGCCTCATTACGGCAAAAAGAATCCGAAGGTAACCGTTTCTTTCGAGGAATGCCTCCGTCAGATTCCGAGTTGGATGAAATTCGCCGTCTGTTCCGACAATACAACGACGCTACGGCACGCATGGATGCGCATGCAAAGAAAGTTGCATTCCCCTGCCCCTTGGAATTGTTATCGGAACAGGATGCGGAACAAATTCCAAGTGACCAATTTCTTTCCAAATTGATTGCCGAAAATTCCGAATTGCAAACAATCTGCCGCAAGGAAACCGTTTTGAAGACAGAAAAGGCGCGTATCGATTCCACACGATTTCCAAACGGGATTCCATCCATCGAAGTCATCAATGCGGCATTCACTTCCTTGGATCAAGCAAAAAAACTACGCCATGAGGCGCAAGAGGTCGAGGATTCGCAAGCAAAAAACATTGCACCGATTTCCGCGATTCCAATCCTCCTATGGATTTTCATCGGCGCCCTTCTATTTGTTTGTTCCGTACTTCCTCCTTTTTCAGCCTACCTGCTTCCGTTCATGATTGCAGGCGGTTGCTGTTTGACCGTTGGTGCGGCATTGACATGGATCGCCGCCAAAAAACGAATCAAACAAAAAAAGGAATGGGAACACATCGCCCGACAAACAAACCATCTGCGTCAAACCGCCGAAAACGAACAAGCAGCCGCCATTGCAATCTTAAACAAATACGGGAAATCGACCGACGGAGATCCGGTTCGTGCGTTGACCGAGCTTGCTCTGCTATCTCGTCAAGCGGTTGCGGAACGCAAAAAAGAAGCTCAAATCGATGCAGAATTAAAAGCATTGCAACAAAACAAATCAAAGGTGCTTTCTTTTTTGCAATCCGGATTTCGTCTGTACGGAATCATGACGCTCCCCGTCAAAGACGATTATCGGGATGAAATCGAAGCACTCCGACGAGATATTACCCTCTTACGCCATTTTCAAAAGGAAGAGCAACTCCGAAACCGAAACTACATCGAAGCCGAGGCGGAACAAACACGCTTGAAACAGCAATTGATCCCCCTTTTGAACCGTTACGGCAATGTTGCGGAAAGAAACATCGAGGAATGTCTCAATACACTGACAGCTCGTACCGTCGAGTACCGTCGGATCTCCGAAGAACTTCTGCAAAAAAAAGCAGACCTGCAAAAATTTATTACGGAAAAGCAGTTGGATTCCTCCGAGCTTCCCCACCCGATTGCCGATCGACAAATTTTGGTCACGCAGGAAAACGCTTTGCAAACCGAACTGCTCCGATTGCAAGAACAGCAGGCTGAATTAAAAGCACGAACGGAACGCTTGGCACGGGAAAAAGATCAAATTCCGGAAGCCGAAGAACAACTGACACACCTAAAAGAGCTGATCAAAGATGCCAAAGCCAACAGTGCAACCGTTTCGGCTACCATGCGATTTCTCGAGGAAGCCAAAACCGCGCTCTCTACCCGCTATTTGGATGATATGCAAACGGGATTTCAACAATTTTTATCCATGCTGATTGCAGATACCCCACCGGAATCTGTCATGAACACCGAATTTGAGGTTTCCATCCGAACAGACGGAAAAACACATTCGACTGAATGCTTAAGCCGCGGATGGCGTGATGCCATACAATTTTGCACACGTCTTTCTTTGACTGCCGCACTCTATAAAGACGGAGAAAAACCATTTTTGCTCTTGGATGATCCGTTTGTGAATTTGGACGATGAACGATTGGCGGCGGCAAAAAAAATGATAACCGCACTTTCCGATACCTACCAAATCATTTATATGGTCTGCCATGCAGACCGCCTGTGAGGAACTCATGAAATCACTCGGTCTCTATCTGCACATTCCGTTTTGCCGCTCAAAATGTCTTTACTGTGACTTCTGCTCGTTTCCGCATCCCTCTACGGAAACCATCGAACAATATGTGCACCGCCTCTGCAACGATGTGGAACAATACGCTGTCAACTGCCGCGACCACACCGTAGATACTGTCTATTTCGGAGGTGGGACGCCCACGCTGTTGGAAGCAAAATGGCTCTGCCTGCTGTTGGAAACCATATCCCGTTGTTATCACGTTGATCCACATGCCGAAATCACAGCCGAATGCAATCCCGCAACCGGAGGTAAAAATACTTTTTTACAAATGAGGCAAGCCGGATTCAACCGTTTGAGCATCGGATTGCAAAGTGCCATCTCAACGGAACTCAAAGCATTGGGCAGGTTGCACGACTTCAATGCTTTTCAAAAAACATGGGCAGAAGCACGGGAATCCGGATTTGAAAATTTGAGTGCCGATGTTATGTCCGGTATCCCCTTTCAAACTCCGGACAGCCGATTGGAAACGTTGGAATCGCTTTGTGCTTTGCAACCGGAGCATATCTCCTCCTACGATCTCATGATCGAGGACGGAACACCGTTTGCACACAGCATCGACAGCCTTTCTCTTCCGGACGAGGAATCCACGCGGCGTATGTATTTTGATGGCATCGACTTTTTGAAAAAAGCCGGATGGCATCAATACGAAATCAGCAATTTTGCAAAAGCCGGATATGAATCCCGTCACAACCTCAAATATTGGAATTGCGAGGAATACGTCGGATTCGGTCCTGCCGCATATTCCGATTTTAACGGTTCTCGTTTTGGCAATTCCCGTGATCTTTCAGCCTATATCAAGGGAGAATCCATTCTTGCCGAACGGGAAACGCCTTCCGCGTTTACCCGTGCCAACGAATTTGTCATGTTGCAAATGCGACTCTGTCGCGGCATCGACATCCCGACATTTGACCGTCGATTCGGCATCTCTTTTGAACAAACCTTCGGCACTGCTTTCAGAAAATATGTCAAATACGGATTTGTACAAATTCTGCCGCACGGGTATGCTTTTACTCCGGAGGGAATGTACATCAGCAATTCTATTTTATCCGAAATTCTTGATTTTTCCGTCGGCAGTTCATAATGTATCAAAACGTGCTGCAGAACTGTGTACTCAATCAAACATACCAATTAAAAACATCAAAAAGGAGAATGCAACCAATGACAATGCGTGAAAGAATCGCGCAAGGCAAGCTATTTACCGATCATTGCGAAGGATTACCAGAAGATCGGCTACACTGCAAAAAAGCAATGACCGCCTTCAACAATAGCGATCCCGAGGATACAAAAGAACGTTTTCACTTCATGCGCGAGCTGTTCGGAACAGACGTGAAGGCTTGGATCGAACCGCCGTTTTACTGCTGTTATGGCACCAATATAGAATTCGGCAACGGCGTGTACATCAATATGAATTGCAGCTTTCTCGATGACGGAAAAATTACCGTCGGTTCCGGTACCATGTTCGGAGCAAATGTAGTTATCGCAACCGTTGGACATCCGATCAAACCCGATATGCGACGATATATGTATATCGATCCGGTTACGATCGGTGACAATTGTTGGATCGGGGCAAATGTAACCATTTGCCCCGGCGTGACCATCGGAGAGAATACCGTCATCGGTGCCGGAAGCGTGGTAACAAAGGATATTCCGGCAAATGTCGTTGCAGTCGGAAACCCGTGCAAAGTCATGCGCGAAATCTGCGAACGGGACGAACTCTATTACTACAAAGACAGAGCTTTCGCCGATAGCGGCATCGAACAAGATAAATAAGCACTCACATACCGATCCGGATCTTTCCGGATCGGTTGCACCCGTTTTCCATATCATCTGCGTGCGTGATCATACAGTTTCTGAATTGCAAAAACAGAAAGGAGAATCAGAATATGAGTAAAAAAGTAATTATCCTATCCGGAAGTCCCAGAAAAAGGGGAAACTCGGATCTTTTATGCGATGAATTTGCCAAAGGCGCAATCGAAGCCGGTAACAAAGTTGAAAAAATTCGTGTAACCGAAAAACAAGTCGAGGGATGCCGTGCTTGCTATGCTTGCAAAACCAATGGGCAATGTGTCATCAAGGATGACATGGCTGAAATTTTGCAAAAAATGATCGATGCCGATGTGTTGGTACTGGCAAGTCCAGTGTACTTTTATTCAATCAATGCACAACTCAAAGCAGTGATTGATCGTACCGTTGCACGTTGGTTAGAGGTCAAAAACAAAGAATTCTATTACATCATCACCGCCGCCGATGCAGAAATCGCCTCTGCCGAAACAACCCTTGCCTGCTTCCGCGGCTATGCCGATTGCGTGGAGGGAGCCAAAGAAATGGGAGTCATCTACGGCATGGGAGCTTATGAAAAAGGGGAAATCATCGAACACCCCGCCATGATACAGGCTTACGAAATGGGAAAAGGAATTTAATCTTCGGAAACCGGTTTTGAAATGATATTGGAAACAGAAAACGGAGGAGCCATTCATGAATTACATCACTTTATCAAACGGTGTAAAAATGCCGCAGTTGGGATACGGCGTTTACCAAGTCACCAAAGAGGAATGTGAACGCTGTGTCGGCGACGCTTTGAAAGTCGGATACCGGCTGATCGACACTGCACAAAGTTACTTCAACGAAGAAGAAGTCGGTAACGCCATTTCAAACAGCGGCATTCCGCGAAAAGATATTTTTTTAACTACCAAAGTTTGGATCGAACATTACGGTTATGAAAATGCCAAAGCGTCCGTGCTGGAATCCATGCAAAAACTGCAAGTAAACTACCTTGATCTCTGCCTCTTGCATCAACCGTTCGGCGATACATACGGTGCTTACCGCGCCTTGGAAGATTTGTATGCAGATGGGAAAATTCGCGCCATCGGCATCTCCAACTTTTACATTGACCGAATGATCGACTTTGCCTCTTTCAATCGCGTCAAACCGATGGTCAATCAGGTGGAAATTCATCCTCACCATCAACAGGTCGAAGCCAAACAATGGCACGACCGATACGGTGTACAAATGGAAGCATGGGCACCGTTCGGAGAAGGACGAGGCGGTCTGTTTGAACTGCCGGAGCTGAAGTGCATTGCCGAAAAATACAACAAGACCGTTGCTCAGGTCATTCTCAACTGGCATTTGCAGAGAGGAATCATCGTCATTCCGAAAACAACACATATCGAACGAATGAAAGAAAACTTCAATGTTTTTGATTTCGCATTGACACAAACGGATATGGCGGCAATCGCCGCCATCGACAAAAAGCAAAGCAGTTTCTTTTCCCATACCGATCCGCATATGGTGGAATGGTTCGTAAAAATGGTGGAAGAACGCAAAAAACAGCATGACTGCACAAAAGATCAAAAGAATTGGTAAGGAAGAACGAAAAAACGCAACATCGGTTTTGCTTGTTCAAACTGTTTTCGATTCTTACCGTTAAAAGGGCTGTCTCAAATGTAAAAACATTTGAGACAGCCTTCTTCCATATTTTATCCATTTTGGTCGATTAAAGCCTTCAATACGGCAACACAACCGTCCATTCCGATGGTACCGCTATCCAGAATCATATCGTAATTTCTGACATCATCCCATCTTCTGGCAGTATTGGCATAATAGTAATTCGCCCGTTTTTTATCAAAATTCTTTCTTGTCTTCTCCGCTTCGCTTTCGACAATCCCATAGTCCGTGACAATCCGGTTTCTCTTTGCCGTCTGATCCGTACACCGAATCCATACGGAAACAACACCGTCTTCCTGTTTCAACGCTTCGGAGGCACAATGTCCGATAAAAATCGCCTTCCCCGCTCTTGCCAACTTTTGGATCGCCATTTGTTCGGCAACAAATACATGTCCCTCTTTGCTCAACAGATCGGAATTTCCGCTTGAAGCCTGTGCCATAAGATAGACCGAGTACATAAAACTGTTGGTAATGCTTTCTTCATATCGATCAATTTGTGTGATCGGAATATTCTGTTCCGCCGACACTGCTTCCAGGATCTCTCGACCGTAGCAAGAAATTCCCGTTTCCGCGGAAAGCCTACGGGCAATCTCCGTACCGCCGCTTCCGTATTCGCGCTCGATCGTGATATATTTTACTTTCATATCTTCCTCTCCTTTCAGGATGCCTGCTCAAATTGGCTGTTGTAAAGCTCCGCGTAGAAACCGCCCGTCGTCAACAGCTCGTCGTGCGTTCCGCTTTCGATAATATCTCCGTTCTTCATCACCAGGATCAGATCGGCATTTTTGATCGTGGAAAGTCTGTGTGCAATCACAAAGGAGGTTCTGTTCTCCATCAGTTTATCCATCGCCTCTTGAATTTTCAACTCGGTTCTGGTATCCACACTGGAGGTAGCTTCATCAAGAATCAACATCGGCTTATCCGCAATCATCGCACGGGCAATGGTAAGCTGCTGTTTTTGTCCTTGCGAAAGATTGGTTCCGTCATTGAGTACCGTATCATATCCGTGAGGAAGCGTATGAATATAATGATCCAGCCCTACTGCCCGACAAGCCTCGGCAATCTTCTCGTCACTGACATTTTCCGCACAGTAAACGAGGTTTTCTCGAATCGTTCCCTCAAACAGCCAAGTATCTTGAAGCACCATACAGAATTTATCGTGAACCTCGGCACGTGACATCTCTTTGGTGGAAACCCCGTCAATACGAATTTCTCCGCCTTGAATTTCATGAAAGCGCATGAGCAGATTGACCATGGTGGTTTTTCCAGCCCCCGTTGGACCGACAATCGCAATTTTCTGACCGGGCTTTGCTACGGCGGAAAAATCGTTGATGAGCGTTTTGTCGGAATCCTCATAGCCAAATTTCACATGATCGAATTCAACCACTCCCTTCACACATGCAAGTTTTTGTGTTTTGCCGCTTTCGTCTGCCATTTCCTCTGCATCAAGGAATTCAAATACACGTTCTCCTGCAGCGGCAGCCGATTGGAGAGACTGCATAGACTGTGCAATTTGCGACAGCGGTTGCGTAAAATATCGAACGTAAAGCATAAAGGAAATGATAACACCGAATTCAATGTCACCGTTCAGTGCCAAAGCACCGCCGGTCACACATACGGCAACATATCCCAAGTTTCCGATGAATGACATGATCGGTTGCATCAATCCGGAAAGTGCATTTGCCTTCACTCCGCTCTCAAACAATTTTTGATTCAATTCATCAAAGGTCTTGCCCGACTGTTCTTCCTCATTATACGCCTTGACGACTGTATGACCTGCGTACATTTCCTCGATGTGACCGTTCAGATTTCCGATATGCTTTTGCTGGCGAGTAAAGTATTTTTGGCTCCTGCCCATGATCGTGAACATCAAAACGAAACCGATCAAGCTTGAAACAACTGCCGCAACCGTCATTCTGAAATCGGTGATCAGCATCATAATCAAGCTTCCGAGAAGCAGAACGATTGCGTGAACGAAATTGGATATACTTTGATTCAGGGATTGTCCGATGGTATCCACATCATTGGTGACACGGGAAAGCACGTCACCTGTACTCGTTTTGTTATAGAACCACATGGGCAAACGGTTGATCTTACCGGAAATATCCGAACGCATCTTTTGCGATACCCGCTGTGTCACCGTTGACATGATCCAATGTTGCAAAGCAGAAAGGAACCAGCTCGCCACATAGAAACCAACCAAGGTGATTCCGATTTTTGCAACGGCATCCATGTCAATGCCCGTAAAAATGCCCTTTTGAATCTCGTTTGTCAACTCTCCCAACTTATCGGGACCAAGCAAAGTCAATATCGTACCGATAATGGCACAAAGTACACCGATAACAATGCCACCCGCATATTGGCGGCAATAGGAGAACAGCTTCTTCCAAGTCCCGACAAAATCTTTTGCCTTCTCTCCGCCTTGAGCGTGAACGCCGGGTCCGCGGCGCGAGTGTGTGCTTGCCGTTCCGATTTTATATTCTTTATTTTCCATTACGCAAGCTCCTCCTTTGAAAGCTGTGACAGCGCGATCTGTCGATAAACCTCACACTTCCGCATTAACTCTTCGTGTTTCCCCATTCCAACGATTTTTCCGTCATTGAGAACGATGATCCGGTCAGCATCACGAATGGTACCGATGCGCTGTGCTACGATGATCTTGGTGGCATTTTGACACTTTTCATCCAGCGTTTTTCGCAAAATGCGATCTGTTTTATAATCCAGTGCCGAAAAGGAATCATCAAAAATCAAAATCTCAGGTTTTCTTGCCACAGCGCGGGCAATGGAAATTCTTTGCTTCTGACCGCCGGAAAGATTGGAACCTCCCTGTGCCACATAACCGTCATAGGTTCCGTCCATCTTCTCCACAAACTCACTTGCCTGTGCGGTAGCAACGGCATCTTTCACATCATCCGCATCGACCGACGGCTTCCCGTTATCACCGAATGCAACATTGGAACGGATCGTTCCTCCAAACAGAATTGCTTTCTGCGAAACGTATCCGATCTTGTTGCGCAGTGCCTTTTGTGTATAATTTTTGACATTGACACCGTCAACCAGGACCTCGCCTTCGGTTGCATCATAAAAACGAGGGATCAAATTGATGACGGTACTTTTTCCGCATCCGGTCGCGCCAATCAAGGCAACCGTTTCTCCGAGTTTGGCGGTAAAGGAGATATTTTCCAGCACGTTACCGTCGGCATCGGGATAACGGAAGGAAACGTTCTGAAATTCAATTTCTCCGACAACTCCGGTTTTGCCTTCGCTCATCGTACCGTCCCGAACGGAAAGCTCCGTATCAAGCACTTCATTGATACGCTTTGCCGATACCAATGCTCGCGGAAGAAGCATAAAAATCATCACAAGCATCATAAAGGACATGACGACCTGGATCGCATATTGTGAAAAAACGGTCATATCCGAAAAAATCGTATATTTTTCGGTGATACTCGCCTCATTCAATAAATATGCGCCGATCCAAAAGATTGCAAGAGACAAACCGCTCATCACAAGCTGAATGGTCGGCATCATAAATGCCATTGTTCGTTGGGTAAACAGTTGTGTGGACGTCAATTCCTCATTGGCTTGTTGAAATTTGTTTTCCTGATAATCCTCGGCATTATAAGCACGAACGACGCGAATGCCCGTCAAATTTTCACGGGTGACACGGTTCAGATTATCGGTCAGCTTTTGCATTTTCTGAAACTTAGGCAGTGCGATCGCAATACAAAGACCAATCGTAAACAGCAGGATCACAACCGCTATACCGGTCGTAAAACTCCACTGCCATGACTTCCCCGCAATTTTGCAGATCGCCCAAATCGCCATAATCGGTGCTTTAATAAGCATTTGAAGTCCCATCACAATCAACATTTGTACCTGTACAACATCATTGGTGGTACGGGTAATCAAGCTTGCCGTGGAAAATTTACCGATCTCCTCCATGGAAAAGGACTGTACCTTGTGAAACAACTCACCGCGAAGCGTAAAACCAAGACCGGCGGCAATTCTCGCGGCACACAGCGAAGTGATGACCGTAGCCGCAAGGCTGCCAAGCGCGTACAACAACATTTTGCCGCCTGCAACCAGGATGTCAGACATTTCACTACCCGGCGTTTGTACAAGAAGCGTAATTTCGGACATATAATCCGGGATGCTCAGATCCATCCAAACCGAAATAACAATAAAGACCACTGCAATTCCGATCAAAGCCCATTCCTTTTTTTGAATCTTTTTTAGAATTTTCAGCATTTGAGTTTCTCCTATTTCATTTTCATTCGTTTAAGAATTGAGTATTTTCATAAATTCTTCTCCCGTAATGGTTTCATTTTCATACAGATACTGTGCCAGCTCATCCAGCTTTCTGCGATGATCCATTAAGATCTGTCTTGCTTTTTCATATTGTGTTTTAACCAGCTCCATCACCTTTTCATCAATTCTCGTCTGTGTTTCAGAAGAGCAAGCGAGAGAAGCATCTCCGCCGAGATACTGATTGGTGACGGTTTCAAGTGCCACCATTCCGAAATCCTCAGCCATCCCGTAACGTGTAATCATGGCACGTGCCAATTTGGTTGCCTGCTCAATATCATTGGAAGCCCCTGTTGTAATAGAACCGATGGCAATTTCTTCAGCCGCGCGACCACCGGTATAGGTAGCAATCTTATTTTCGATTTCTTCCTTGGTCATCAGATAATGATTGCCCTCATCTACTTGCATGGTGTAACCGAGTGCGCCCGATGTACGAGGCACAATGGTGATCTTCTGTACGGGTGCGGAATTGCTTTGTCGTGCCGCCACCAATGCGTGACCGATCTCATGATAGGCAACGACCATTTTTTCTTTGTCGGTCAGAATCGCATTTTTCTTTTGATAACCTGCAATAACCGTCTCAATACTTTCTTCAAGATCGGCTTGCGACGCTTCCTTTCTTCCCTGCCTTACGGCACGAAGAGCCGCCTCATTGACAATGTTGGCAAGCTCGGCTCCGGACGCGCCAGATGCCATACGGGCAATGTGCGTAAAATCTACACCATGCTCAATTTGAATCTTTTTGGAATGAACGCGCAAGATCGCTTCACGTCCTTTGAGATCGGGAAGCTCTACGGGAACACGACGATCAAATCGTCCCGGACGTGTCAAAGCGGGGTCCAACGTTTCCGGACGGTTCGTTGCCGCAAGAATAATGACTCCCGTATTTCCCTCAAATCCGTCCATTTCGGTGAGAAGTTGATTGAGAGTCTGTTCACGCTCGTCATTTCTGCTTATGCCGTCACGCTTACCGCCGATTGCGTCGATTTCATCGATGAACACGATACAAGGTGCTTTTTCCTTTGCCTGCTTGAATAGATCACGTACTTTAGAGGCACCCATACCGACAAACATTTCCACAAATTCGGAACCCGACATCGAGAAGAACGGAACCCCCGCTTCACCGGCGACGGCTTTGGCAAGCATCGTTTTACCGGTACCGGGAGGTCCTATCAGCAAAAGACCTTTCGGCATTTTTGCACCGATCTCCTCGTATTTTTTCGGATTGTGCAGATAATCCACGATTTCAGACAGATTTTCTTTCGCTTCATCCTCCCCCGCAACATCGGCAAACTTAATCCCGTTGTCGGATTTTACATACACCTTGGCATTGCTTTTGCCCATGTTAAACATCATAGAGTTTTGACCGCCAACTTTTTTCATCATATGACGGGAGATCAACCTTCCGACGAGAACGAAGATACAGATCGGAAGAATCCAATTAAAGAGCAATTGTGAAAAAAGCGAAGGTTGCTCTATGATTTCTCCGGAAAAAGTCGCACCCGCCGCATACAATCGTTCGGTACGTCCGGGATCATCGACAATCCCCGTTTTATAGACTTGTTTTTCTTCTTTGTCCGTAAACGTGATCATATGATCGGAATCGGAAATTTGAACAAGACCGATGTTTCCTTCCTGCGTCATGGTGATAAAAGTGCCGTAATCCACTTCCTTGACCTGAAGATCCGACAACAACGGTACAATCACCATATTGAGAAGAATGATCAGTGCCAACATCACGCCGTAAAAAATCATCATCGGTTTGCGCGTTTTTTTAACTTCATTCATAATACAATGCCTCCTTGTGTTTCTTCCCGCTCGGACTCGGCAAGCGCTTGCTTGATTTCATCCGAAATTGTAATAAAGTCCATCATCTGTGTCATTCCGATTCGGTCGATGACCGCATCGATTTCCCGATAAAGTTGATGTTTGATTTCATTGATTTTTTCTTTTCCCTGTTGCGAAAGCGCGACGATGACAACTCTTGCATCATTTGCATTCCCCTGTTTGGTGATCCAACCTCGCACACTCATTTTTTGCAGAAGTACCGTCACCCTCGCCGGACTGACATGCATCCTTTCACTGATATGACCGACCGTCACGGCATTGGGCGATTCATATAAACATTTGAGCACAGCACCTATACCAGCATTGCCGTCATTGATGATTTTGAACAGTTTTTCCGGATTGGATTTTTGCAAATGCGCCAAAACCAATTCAATTTCTCCACTCGTTGCCACAACTTGAATCCTTCCGTTTTTTGGATTGTTAACTTGGTTAACAATTTACCGAAAAAGATTGAAGAAATAAACATCCCGCACCGTTTGTCCTTCTTTCTTTTTTCGATGTTAAGATTATACCACAATTTTTTAGCACTTTCAATACAAGAGTGCTAAATTATTGTTGCAATTTTATTATTAACAATACGATTTTTTTATCAATAGGCATTCAGCCGGATGAAATTAGCACTCGTTTGAAAGAACATATCATTCAAAAAGCCGATGACATGACAGATGGATATTTTTTATAAACATCTTGCATTTTACAAAAACTATGTTATAATAAACAGTGGATTCAAATTTTATCGGAGGATGCTTATGAATACTTTTCAATTGGAATGTTTTTTAACAGTTGCGAATACACTCAGTTTTGCCCGTGCCGCCGAACAGTTAAACGTTTCTCAACCTACAATCACCAATCAAATCAAGTCACTGGAAAATGAACTGAATACGAAGTTATTCCATCGTTCCACACGTTCGGTTGAAATCACTCCGGAAGGAAACCTATTTTTATCGGATGCAAAAAGCATGGTTGCCATCTCCGAGCAAGCCAAATTGCGTCTTCGGTCATCTTCTGAAAAAGCAGTCCAATTTTTTTCGCTTGGTTGCAGCAACTATGTACAACTCGCGATTCTTTCCGAAGTATTGCGCCAAATCAAAGATGAGATTCCCTCTCTGCATCCACGTTTATTTGTCGCCCCCTATGAACAACTGCTTCAAAAACTGGAGACGGATCAATTGGATCTGGTTTTCGGAATTTACGATCAAACCACGACAAAAACCGATATCAAATACAAAGAGCTGTTACAAAGCAACATTGTATGTATCTGTCACAAAGACCACGCTTCTGTCCAAAAGGATTCCCTTATGCTCAGCGATTTGGCAAATGAAATTCTGATTTTTTGCGATCCCATATCCCTGACACCGGAAATGGCAAAATTGCAATACCATCTGTCGGAAGGGCGAAAACTTTCCGATATGTATTTTTGTTCCTCTTCAGCCGCCTCTTACGTGCTTGCACATTCGGGTTTCGGAATTGCGCTCTTGCCCGATCTTTTGATTCCGAACGATCCGGAAATCGTGAAGATGCGTTTAGACGATGCCCCAAAACTTTCATTCGGTTTGTTATACAAACCGAATGCCGACAATTCCTTATCAAAACGGTTTATCCAACTTGCCAAAGCGCATTTTGAGAAAATCCGAACACCCGAACAAACGATTCCGACCGATCAAACCGAATATGCGGAAACATAATCTTTTCCGACCGATCAACGATCAAACAGCAAAAAGCCTCCCCCGTACAGGGAGGCTTTTTGCGAATTGGTTATCATCCGATTATGAAAATTTCAGTCACTGTTGCGGAGCTGCATCCGGAACATTCGGACCGAGTTGCTGATAGAAGCAACAAAGTTTTGTCCAAGCGTTTTCAACACCGCTGAAAGAATAAATGTCAACCAATTGCTGCAAGATATTTGCCAATTCTTCCGTCACGGGAACACAACCATTCAATTCGGGATGTTC
Organism: uncultured Ruminococcus sp.; assembly: GCA_964624685.1. Lineage (GTDB taxonomy): Bacteria > Bacillota > Clostridia > Oscillospirales > CAG-272 > UMGS1865. The sequence continues at coordinate 23,008 of CAZUYA010000007.1, forward strand.
CGTGCTGTTGAGGATAATGGTATCTCCGTTCAAATATCCACGCATAATCTCGGTATAATCTTCACCGCCGTTTTCCGTAAAGTCGAACACACCGCGATCGATCATTTGTTCAATGGTAACATCCGTGAAGATCGGAGTATAGTTGGTAAAGTCAGCATAAATCAAATCCGGATTCAAAGTTCCATCAGCATAAACTTCATAATAATGACCGTCTTTCAGTTGAATGCTCATCAAACCGCCGGTAATCAAACTGAATTCATCCATATGATCTTCATCAATGGTCGTGAACGCACCGTCCGAACAATACCGCAAAACTTTATATTCCGAAGCTACATAATCAATGGAGAACGGGATGTCTCCTTCCTCGTAAATATCATAGAAGCAAATGTCGATATAGTAGGAATCGCCTTCCTCAATGTAAACGTACATGGAGACATTATCGGTATCAGTCCACATTCTTTCGGGACAATACGAATAAGCCTCGGTGTCCTTACTCTCGTGGAAGAGCCAACCTTCCGTAACGGATTTGGAAGTGGAATAGATGTGGTAGACACCGGAACGGGGAGCCGTAAACCGATAGAGGAAACCACGCGGGATCATCACTCTGCCGTCATAGGTTACAACGTTTCCATCGCCTTCATGCGCCTCATAAGCCGACTGATAGGATAAACCTTTGATCGGGTCTTTTCTTTGCTCGCCGTTGGTACCGTAAGCGGCAAAATACATACAGATCTGCAACCACTCGTTTTCGCTCTTTTCATGACCGATGAGTTGCGATACCTGCTCCAGCAGTTCCTTCAATTCCTGATTCACCGTGCAGTATCCGTAAACTTCGGAGTTTGCAGCATAAGTCCAATAGGTATTGAGCTTTTCTTCAATGGAAGAAAGTTTTCCTTCCTGAATATATTCCACCACGGACTTTTCACCGGAGTTGAACAGGGATTGATTCAAGAGATTTGCCAACAAAAGCGGACCGTTCTCGTCTCCGACATGATAATAACCGTCTGTCTCATTGAACACGATAGTAACATAGGATTGATAGATACCGTATTCATCCGGATCGGTCGCCGCATTGCGAGGCATATAGACCGGGGTATCCACTTCGCTTGCGGGAACAGTACGCAAATTCTTCATAAAGACCGCATCATCGCCTTCATGATTGCTACTGTCTTTGACATACCAGAAGGTCAGTTTGTAATCACCTTCTTCAGCGGCAACATACGGATAAGCCGTTGCCCAATCGGTTCCGCTGATACCCGTGATTTGGAGCATGTTTTCCTCGTTGATGCGGACATTCAAATAGTCGTTACCCAACTCGGTGGAAGCGATATAGTCAAACGCCAATGCCTCGTTCGCCTTCAGGTGAATGGTAGCATGCATCATTGCAAAGGAATAATTCTTTCCGGTATTTCCGGGAGCAATGCAGGCAACTCCGTTCTTCTCGGTAATGATGAACGGCCAGCAATATTCCACCAGATCTTCGGATGTCTCCGGATAGTACTCTGCGGTGAATCCGTTGCCGTTCAAAACCGCGCCAATCTCATCGGACGACGGCATTTCAATATCCGGATGTTCTCTGGGCGTCAAATCGGACAAATCCGTAAAGAGCTTTTGCTGATAGTCCTCGGCTGTAAAATACTTAAAGATATTTTCAAAGCCATGATCAACCAGAATGGCACCGCATTCCATAAAGCAAACAACGCCGTAGCGATCGATCATAACAGATGCGGGATAACCGACATCGCCGTATTGTTCAAAATTAAAAGCATCAAAAAATTTATACTCGCTTTTGATGGTCGGCATGGAAAGCGCATTCTCTTCTTTGAATGCGATCACGTCGGACTCCTCATCAGCTGCATAATCGTTGATTGCAAGAATTTCAAGATCATCCCAATAATCTGTATAAGCATCATTCATCAAAGGAAACTCTTTAATACACCATGTACAGGTCGTGTACCAAAAGTTCAACATCACCGCACTGCGATCTTCCAGCAATTCGGAAAGCACATATACATTGCCTTCGGTATCGGTGAATTCAAAATCGTGCATAACGGATCCCAACTGATAGGTATTGTCTGCCACATCAATAAAACTGCCGTCCGCTTGCTTGATAACAGAGGAAGTCAATGTAATTTCACAGGAATTCCCGTTCAAATTGTATTTTTCCTCGTAGGCATACCCCTGAGGAACCGAATTCAACACCACATAGTAATTTCCCGCTGCCAACGAAGCTTTGACTTCACCGTTTTCATCGGTCTTGACAGTGGAAGTCAATACGGATGCGTTCGTCTCTGCAGAACGAATATCCACCGCTATATCGGAAAGTGCCATACCGCCGGCAGATTTGATTGTAATCTTGTACTGCGTGTTCGACGGATCGGAAGAGTTTCCGCCCCCGTTCGTTGTTTCTTCATTATTGTTGTTCGGATCACCGCATGCGGTCAACGTGGCAGCCAGTGCGGTAAACAGCATGAGAAAGGCAAGCAATAATGAAAGATGTTTGATGCTTCTTTTCATATTTTTCTCCTTTTCTGTGTTTTTTCTCAAATAGCAAAGCAAAATCGTCTTTTGATACAAAACATCATATTATAGTATATCATAAAACGACCGTAAAGTCAAGTCTCATCCATGATTTTTACAAAAAATATTGTAGCATTACAATATCATTGATAATTTGACCGTATGATAATCTGTAAAAGCACAAGTTCAATAACGATTGCGAACTTGTGCTTTTGCCTTTTTCAAGTTAATCACTTTGATATTTTGATATTATGTTAAAATCGTTTTACCACAAACAAACATTACAACAATCAATTGATACAGTTAAATTTAGAAAAGTAAGCATCAATTGCATTCCGCATATTCATGCCTACATTTTCAAAGCAATCTAAAATGTCTGAATATGCTCCTTCCCCGCCGAGGAAATCCCAAAATTCTTCTGCCACTTTTAATTCATTCTCTAAATCTAACATACCAGCCATTGTCCAACGAGAATAAGGCTTAGGCTCATACGGATTATAAGGAATAGCAATCGCAGTTGTGATTGCTTTGTCTGGCTCTTGATACAATACTGCCGCAACCCATTCAAGCAATGTTCTCTTAAACTCTTGAAATCCACCTTTGTTTGGCTTTGCTGTTTTTATATCAAAGAAAAACAATCCTCCATCATGTGCCTCTAACATCAAGTCAACTTTAGTCAATTTAACTGTTTGCGGTTTACCACTTCTGCAAACACGTCTAATCCTTTCAATTTCCTCATCTTTTTTGGGCGACGATGTTGCCGCTCGCAAATCATCTATTATACTTTGAATTTCAACCAAAGCATCGGACGAGATAACACTGGGAGGAGACACCTGATTTTGAGCAACCTTAAATCTATTGAATGCCAATTCTTTAGCCACCGGCTCAAATATTGTTGTTCCAAAATTTGTATTCATCGAATGGATGAACGAAAACAACGCCAATCTATCTTTTCCCAACAATCTTGTATGGAATGGCATAAAATTTGTTTCAGGTTCATAAGTTTCAAACTTGTTTCTCAAAACCGTTTTTAACAAATTTTCTATCGATTCACTTTGAGCTTTGGTCAAACATAGATTACTCATGTTTTTTCTCCTTCATTCTAAAAATAATTTCCGAATACGCGTTCTTATCTTTTTCCGTTCTATTCAATACAGGACGCTTAAATTGTTCGACAATTTCCATTCCTGCATTTTCTGCAATTTGGGCATACAAACCAAATTTGTCATTCGCAACAATAAATACTTCATAATCTTCTGCAAAGTATTTTTTGCAATTCATCAGTACAGCGGAAATATCATCAACATATTTTTGTTGAGCAACTTTCGTATGTCCTTTCTTCATTGAACCGATCTCATACTCATCACGGCGCTCCATCTCATAAAGCTCATATGCGTAGGCATGTTGTTCGTGATAATCAATCAATCCCACATATGGCGGACTACAGAATATCCCTTTCACCTGATTTCTAAAGTATGCCTCTGAAATGTTCCCCCCCATTACTTGAATACATCGCGCAATATCAACGGTTGCCGAATTATCCGCAAAACAATGTTGCATAGTATCTGTTCTTAGAGCATCAAATTGCTTTACCCTATTTACAGTGTCTTTGGAATATGTTTTCCACCACTTTAAGATACTGAATAGAGGTTTGCAAATTTTCTTGTGCTTCGTACAATAATAAGTAGTATATACCGGTTCAATAAGCGTTGCCAAATCTGAATGCGTAGTCGCTCGACAGGATCTCATAGTGCGCGAAAGAATAACCTGTAACAAGTGCTTTATATCTTCGTTTGTTACGTTATCAATCATGTTATTAACAAAGTGTATTTCCTTTCGCACTGTTTCAAAATACCACATGTCTAAAAACGACGAATTTGATATTTCCAACGATACTTTGTATTTTTTTGCAAGCTCGTTGAAGATAGGAAGAAATATGTTCTCTTTTTCTTTTCCATACAATTTTTCGTCAACCTTTTTGCTATACACTAATTTCTTAAATTCTGGCGATGGAAAAAACTGAGTATTGAACTCATACAATTTTTCCAAAAGTTCATTTTCAAAACTCGATATATCAAGCGATCTCTCAAATTTTTCAAGTTCAGTAGTAATGTATTGAATTACATTTTCCAATGTGACGAAATCATATTTTGCAATCTTTGAATTGGAAATTTGAGCATTGTAGGCAGAAATATCTACGCCAATGGCATGAATTCCCAGTTCATTGGCTTGAACCAAGGTTGTACCACTACCACAAAACGGGTCAAGCACAATATCACCAGGTCGAAAATACACTTCCTTCTTAAACGAATCTACATGATCATCAAGAAAGTATTCTACTAATTGCGGAATATATTTCCCTTTGTATGGATGTAATCTATGAACATGCTTGGTTGTTTCTGCTTCTTTATATCCATCAAATGACAACTCCCAATTGATATCGTCACCGAGCTTGTTTTTCCACTCTATTTCTTTTTTACCTTTGAAAGACTGATAGTAGGAAATCAATTGCGCTTGGTCGACGTATATGGTTCCGTTTTTATCAATTTTATCAATCCTGCCATATTGTATCAAATAAGAAATATTGGATTCTGTAACGATTTTTCCAATATAATCACTCGCAAATACACTCGCTTCGTTAATAGTCATTAATGAATTCATTGTTCACCTCATGAATTTTCTGGCACGATTTCAACAATATCGTCTAATTTACAGTCTAATGCTGTGCATATCTTAATGAGCACATCGCTTGAAACTGTTGCACCATCTTTTTTCATCTTCGCGAGCGTTGCCTGACTAACCCCCGCTTTCGTAGCAAGATCTTTACTTTTCATCTCGCGGTCAATCAGCAATTTGAATAGTTTCTTATAGCTTGCAGCCATTTTCCACCTCATAAAACAAGTATCTTTATACATTTACCATTATATCACGATTCTCAAAAAAAAGCAAGTGATCTTCTGCAACAAATTACACGAGCGTTGAATTTTTTATGTTACCGCAAATTTGTGTTTCCAACACATCGGAACATAGGCTCATTGTACTAAAAGTCTCCTGCAACACCCGATACCGGACATAGCAGGAGACTTTTGCATGATTTTGTAAAATACTTTGGTTCCAATCCATCACTCTGACGGGGACTCATCTGAGCCTTAAATACTTGAAGATTGAAATCTTCACCCATACTGAAAACTTCATAATCACAGTGCAAGATAAACCATCTATGGTACATTTTATTAATCAAATTTGCTCGATTGCCGAATGGTAGAATTGATTGTACACTTGTCCTTCCTCAGCCGTGGTCGGAAACCGACGGCTTTGATACTGTGCAAAATCGAATTGCAAAACCCGCTCAAACTGCCTTTTCAAATCGGCTTCATCGGCAGGAACGAACAAAAAGCCGTTTTTTTCTTCATCCACCGCCTCCGACATTGCGCCAATGTCGGAAGCCAAAACCAACGCGCCCGTTGCCAGTGCTTCCCGCAAAACAAAGTTATACGTTTCATACCACATGGACGGAACGATAACACAATCGGATTCGGAATAAATGTGCGGCATTTCGGAACCGGGAACCGCACCATGAAATCGCACACGCTCATCGGAAAGCGAATGCAATTGAGAAACGTAAGTCTCGTCCCCATCGCCGTAAATATCCAATGTCAACGTTTTGTCGGAAAGCGCGCAAAATGCCGATACCAAAAGATGAACTCCTTTGAGTGCAGTCAAAGTTCCCGCATAAACGAACCGCTTGACAGGACCTTGCCGTTCGGAATAAGAAAAGCTTTCCGATATGCCATGTGCTACAACGGAAAAAGTAATCGACGGAAACTCCTGTCCCATCACGCGGGCAACAAATTCGGAAGGAACTGTCACAAATGCCGCCTCCGACAAAACTTGCTCGGCATTTTGATGGCGTCGTGTAAAATCACTGCAACCGTAAGTCGGGCAAGTCAGCGCACATTTGGTCTGTCCCTCTGTTCCCGCACAGAAAGCCCCGTTGTCATCCACCATGGTAGCATAATGACACATCATACAAAAATCGGTACAAGTGACACCATAGGGAATGCCGATTTCCTTACAGCGTAATAAAAAAGAGGCAAACGGTTGCGGATAGGTAGCATGTACCACATCAAACCGATGAATCCCCAGCAGATGTTCCGCAAACGCCCTCAATTCTTCATCATCTGTCCGAACATCTTTATAATATAATCCCAACGGCGCACGTCGATGCCGAAAAGCAATGCACAGGATTCCGTCATATTCATAATGCCGATAAACGATCCCACCGCATCGCTCCGTGTAAATCGACATCGGTTCATTTGCTTCCAAAACCAATACCATCGGTCGATTGCCGATACGCAATTGCTCTTTTGCCAAATTTAACGTAAACCGCTCCGTCCCCCCTTTTTTGGAAGGATAAAAATAATGGAGCAAATAAAGGATCGTAAGAGATCTTTGACAATCGGTCGTCGGAACCCTCGTCGTTTGATTATACGGCGGAAATTGCGGTACCGTTCTGACTCGGTTTACAGAAAATCTCTTCGGATCTACCAACAGCTTCTCCCGTACCAACCCCATTGTACTTTTCAAGCCGTAATGTCTGATATATCTGCAAATTCTTTTCAAATTCGGCAAGTTTACACATCCTTTCATTTGTTAAAAAAGGACTGCTTCAACCTTTGCGGTTTGAGTCAGCCCTTTTTTGATTTTATTTTACAAACAGTTCGTGATAACAACCAGTGCAACGGTGATCAAAACGACCACAACAGAAACAATGATTGTGAGTTTAGCAAGCAACTTGTCCGTGGTTTTGCCCTTGCTTTTGCCGAAAAACGTTTCCGTACCGCCGGCAATGGTACCGGACAGATGTCTGTCTTTTGCCGATTGGAAAAGAATCACGGCAACCAATACCAAAGACAGCAGAATCAAGATGCTACCCAACACATATTGCAGAACCACGGTGTTCGCTGCGTCAATCAAAAAAAACATGATAACCTCCAAATATTTCCGTATTTTGCAGAATCCATATTTATGCAAAACTTTACTCTATATATTTTATCATAATTTTTTCAAAATTGCAATAGGTTTTGATGATTTTTTTCGTTTTTTTATATTTCTTTTTTATTTTCGAATCATCCACTGCAAATTGATAATTCAAACCGCAAAATCACAATCAACCTTTTCCGTCAAAGTCGATTGCCGCTATCAAAGTGCCTTTCAGATCGGGTACAGTTGCCGCCGACTGCATATGTACGTAACACAGCCCGTTTGGATGAGTTCCCTTCAGTTTTGCCTTGGAAAGGAACCGATCATCGGCATATACCTCCACTGTATTCAAAAGGCAATCAAAATCCAATCGAATCACGGTATAAAATCCATTTGCGGAATGCACGGAAGAAGTCACAACCGCCGAAAAATCAGCCAGTTGACGAACTTCTTCGTCGCACGGATTGATCCAATGATCCAACAAAGATAAACGAAGTCCTTCTCCGGCAACATGCAGTTTTACCCGAACACTTCCCCGCTGCATAATGGGAAAATTCCACACGGCACCTCCCACGGGACTGACCAAACGTTCATCGTTCCAGCGAACGATCTGCAAAACTTCATGCCCATCACCGGATGGATCCGGAAGCATCATCGCACTGCTGATCCGATTATATGCACAGTGACCGACGTAGGACAGCGGCGCGTCTTCCGTTCCACGGTAACACCCCAAAACGCTTTTGACATATCCTTGTGTCGAGATCGCGTGCAAACCGTGAATAAAATCCTCATGCCGCTTGGTTTCATACAGCCACTTCAGATCCAAGATCACAATCCGACGGCAAACATGCTGACCGTAAAGCACCATCAACTTTCCGTAGGGCAATTCCAATGTTTGGAACTGGTGTACACTTTTATCACGACTGAGTTCCGGACCGCCCAAAGAACGAAAATCCACCGCATTACGGTATGGATTGAGTGCAAGTTCCCGGTAGCCTTTCCATGTGTTCCCGTCGTCATCGGAAACGGCAATATGGTTTGCGTCACGGTTGGTAAATACATCTTCCCAAATACCGTCGGCATCTTCCAACTCCGGCAACGGTCGTGTATTACACCACAAAAACAACAGCCGCCCGTCCGACAAACGCTTCAAATGCGGCATCGTACCGGTTGAATGAAACACGGAGGGTGCGGCTTTTGTCCAAGTCTCACCGCCATCCGAAGAATAGCTCACATAATGATAGTCCAACGCTGTGCGGGAGA
>CAZUYA010000007.1:31873-49019 GCA_964624685.1 uncultured Ruminococcus sp.
CCTTCATATCCCGCATCGACCGCCGCAACATATTTGCGCAAATAAGGAACATAGACGGATGCCCCCAAGGTAAATCGTCCGGATACCATATGTCGCTTCCAGGACAGACCTCCGTCTGTGGAAGAAAGGTAGCAACGGCGAGGATTCTTTTGAAATACACTTTCCCGCCGATACTCTCCGTAAGCACGAATTTCTCCGTCCGGCAACACACACAACTGTCCGCACCAAGCGTCAGCGTCCGGAATTGCCACCTCTGTCGGTGCCCAAATATCGGAATAAAAAGCGATGTCTTCCTTGCTCATTCGATTCTTGATGGCATCAATATAAGTATAATTGTAATTCATTATGGATCTCCGTTTTCAAATTTATCCTGATCATTGCTTCATCGCAAAAGTCTTTGCAAACAGCAAAACGAGAGGTCTCTTGCCGAAACCTCTCGCTCGTTGCGTTTTTTATTGCTCGTCCGTTGAAGACTCACCCTCGTAATCTTCCGGCATTGCTTCTGCAGCATGAGCTGCTTCTTCAAGCAAAGAACGAATCGACAGGCTGACTTTTTTCTTTTCATCATCGATCTCAATGATTCGAGCATCTACGATCTGACCGTTTTCCAACAAGTCGGACGGCTTTGCAATCCGATTCATTGCAATTTGAGAAATATGGATCAAACCGTCTACACCGTCAACGATCTCAGCAAATGCACCGAACGGCATCATGTTGACGATTTTGACGGATGCAATATCTCCCACGGCATATTGAGACTTGAAAATATTCCAAGGATTGGTCTCTTCGGTCTTGTAGCCCAAAGAAATTCTCTTGTTTTCCGGATCAAAACTCTTCACAAATACGTCAAGCTCATCACCGACGGAAACAACGTCTGCGGGACTCTTAATGTGCTTCCAAGACAGCTCGGTCAAATGCACCATGCCGTCCACTCCGCCGAGATCAACAAATGCACCGAAAGAGGTCAAGCTCTTGACCGTACCGTGATAGGTCTTACCGACCTCGATCCCTGCCCAAAAAGCAGCTTCCTGTGCCCGTCTCTCCTCGCGGAGAACAACACGAATGGAACCGATCGCCTTTTTACCCGATTTGACTTCGATCACTTTGAAGGAAACCGTTTTGCCGACCAAAGAAGTCAAATCGCCGTCCTTCGGAACACCGGTTTGAGAAGCCGGTACAAAAATGCGGTTTGCATTGTAGAAAATCACAACGCCGCCTTTGACAGCTTCCGTCACTTTTCCTTCCAACACTTGCTTATTCTCGCAAGCATCCACAACGGACTGCCAATTCTTGTCAGCATCCACTCTCTTCTTGGAAAGCTCCGCTACACCCTCAACGTCACTCACGCGAATGACAAAAGCTTCTACCTTGTCACCGTTCTTGAAATTCTCCGTCAACTTAAAAGCAGGATCGTCGGAAATCTGATCCGCTTTTATGTACCCGGTCACACCCGCGCCGACATCCAATTGGATCTCAGCGTCGGAAACGTGAGTCACGGTTCCGGTAACGACATCTCCTGTATTTAAAGTTAAGCATTGCGATTCGAGCATTTCTTCGAAATTTTCTTTCATTTCGCTCATGGTTTTATATACCTCCTCTATTTCATCGCTCGGTGTCGATGCACCCGCGACGATTCCAATTTGTTGTGCGGTGGAAAAAGTGTCGCGATCCAATTCCGACGCGGCTGAGATCCACACGGTTCTGTCGCAATCCTTGCGGCAGATCTCATACAATTTTGCGGTATTGGAACTTTCTCTTCCTCCGATGACGATGATCGCATCACACCGCTGTGCTAACTGTTTTGCCTCTGTTTGACGCAATTCAGTCACTCTACATATTGTATCAAAAATTTTGGCGTTTGTATATAGTTTTTTAATGATTTTTTGACTTTTGTGCCAATTAACCAAATTTTGCGTTGTTTGAGCAACCATAACAGGATTTTTTTTGTGCAAATCATCCCTTCCCTTTTGTGAAAATGCCCATTCCATTTCTTCGGCAGAAGAAAAAACATACTTTTCCCCTTCAAAGTAGCTCATAATTCCGACCACTTCCGGATGTTCTGCAGTCCCGATCAAAACAAAAAAATCGGTTTCAGCATGGCAATCGGCAGCAATCTGATGAATTTTTTTCACATAAGGACAGGTACAATCAATCCAATGAAAATACGGATTCTGTTGTTCCAATTCGCACATTTGTTGCACCACTTGCCGCGGGCATCCGTGTGCGCGTACCAAAACGGTCACGGGATGTCCATCCCCCGCCTCGGCAGCCACTGCCGAAAGCGCATCGTTGTCGATGGATTCCACGCCGCGTTGACGGAGGGAAGCAAGATACGTTTCGTTGTGGATCAAATGTCCCAACGTAAAGATTCGTTCACCCGGGGCAGCTTCGCGGATCGCCTGTTCCAGGCGATCGGTGGCACGCTTCACGCCAAAACAAAATCCCGCATTTTCGGCAACGGTCACCGTCCTCATTCAAACACCTCCCGCACTGTCAATATTACAGTAAAATTTCAGCCGTTTTTTCGCGGATCAATCGAATCACGGCTTCCGTACTTTCCTCAACAGTCATCCAAGAATTATCCAAGATCACAGCGTCCGAAGCCGCCACGGCAGGTGCAACGGCTCGATTGCGATCATTGGAATCTCGCTCTGCCATTTCTTTCAAAACATCCTCATAGGTCGTCTCGATCCCTTTGGCGACCAACTCGTTGTAACGACGTTTGGCACGGCATTCATCGCTCGCCGTCAAAAAAATTTTGACATTGGCTTGCGGTAGGATCACGGTTCCAATATCCCGCCCGTCCATAATCACACTGTGTTTTTCGGCAATCTCCCGTTGCGTCTGTAAAAGAAACTCGCGCACTGCCGGAATCGCCGATACGGCAGAGGCATACATTGAAATTTGCGGGGTTCGGATCCGATCTCCCAAGCTCTCACCGTTCAGAAAAACAAATTGTTCTCCGTCAACATAGTTCAATTCAACACAAATTTCCGGCAATAATGCCGTTACGGCATCGGCATCATGCGGATCGACATTTTTTGTTTTTATATAATAACCGATCGCACGATAAAGCGCACCCGTATCCACGTAAATGATCCCCAACTGTTTGGCTACGGCTTTCGCCACCGTAGATTTTCCAGCACCGCCGGGACCGTCAATTGCAACTTGAATCATCGAAATTTCCTTTTTGTTCCTCCGTCATTTTTATCAGCACGGCAACATCTCTTCTTGTCAAAGCAACCGCATTTGTATTCTCACGTCAGGGCTGCAGCCGCTTCCCCTGCCAAAACCGCTGTGGAAAAAGCAATTTGCAAGTTAAATCCGCCGGTATAGGCATCCACATCCAACACTTCCCCTGCAAAATACAGTCCGGATACCAATTTGGATTCCATCGTTTTCGGGGACACTTCTTTGACATTCACACCGCCACGTGTGATGATGGCTTCCTCCAACGGGCGAAAGCCGTGTAATGAAATTTTCAATCCTTTCATCTGTCGGATCATGCGTTCACGTTCTTCCCGCGTGACGGAATGGACTTTTTTTCTTTCGTCAATGCCACACAAACGAACAAAGGGAACGATTAATTTTTGAGGCAACAGATCGTCTAATGCATTCACAAAATCCCTGTTGCGATATTTGGCAAAATCCGATAAAATCCGCGCATCCAACATTTTTTCATCCAAAGCCGGCTTTAAGTCGATCCAAGCCTCGTATTTTCCGGGTACAATATCCGACAAATGTGCGGAAGCCGACAAAATCATGGGACCTGACAGTCCATAGTGAGTAAACAACAACTCGCCGAAATCTTCATAGACAGGTTTCCCGGTATCGACACATTTTACACATAAAGATACATTTTTTAACGACAGACCTTGTAAAGAAGCACACAGCGTTCCATCGGTCGTAATCGGAACCAAAGAAGGATGTAAAGGGGTAACCGTATGTCCAAATTCCGACGCAAAACGATACCCGTCTCCATCGGATCCGGTCATGGAATAGGAACGTCCGCCGGTACAAACAATCACAGCGTCCGCTGCCTCCGTCTGTGCGGCAAAGCGCACACCTGTAACAACGTGATCTTCCGACAAAATCTCATCGACGCGTCGATGGATCACTCGAACTCCGGCATGGCGACACTGCGTCTCCAATGCATTCACAATGTCAGCCGCATGATCCGAAACCGGGAAAACACGTTTCCCGCGTTCTGTTTTCAAAGGAACTCCCGCCGACTCAAAAAAAGATTTGGTATCTGCGGTTGAAAATCGAGAAAGTGCGGCATATAAAAAGCGAGAATTGGTCGGAACATGAGCAAGAAACTCATTCCGATCGCAATCGTTGGTTACGTTACATCTGCCTTTTCCGGTAATGCGAAGTTTTTTCCCCATCCGCTCATTCCGTTCAAAAAGAAGAACTTCGGCACCGTTCTGCGCCGCCGTCAATGCCGCCATCATCCCTGCCGCACCGCCGCCGACGACGATTACACGTTTGGAACCTTCATTATCCCTTTTTGTCATAGACATCATAACGATCCCAAACCTCCTCCAAAACGCGCAATCGCTCGCTGACTTCATTCTGCTTTTTTCGCGCAACAGCCACGATCATCGCATTGATGATACTCAACGGTGCAACCAACGAATCGACAAAAGATGCCATATCACTGTGTGCAATCAAAAGTTGATTGGCATAAGTTGCGATCGGAGAAAGTTTGCTGTCTGTCAGGGCAACCACATCCGTTTCTTGGCTACGCGCATATTCCACGGCATGAATGATCCGCGTGGAATATCTCGGAAAACTAACGGCAATCATGACATCCTCTTTTCCGATACTCATAATTTGTTCAAACATCTCACTGCCGGAAGTCGTTTGGACAAAGCGAACGTGATCGAAAATCATACGAAAATTATAGTTCAGAAACCCGGCAAGCGATGATGAAGACCGCACACCGATGATATAGATATTTTTAGCCGAAACAATCCGTTCCACCGCTTCTTCAAAAGAAGAATGGTCGATCTCCTCCATCGTATGACGGATCTTATCCATATCGGAGAGCAATACCTTATCCAACACATCTCCATTGCCGATCAGGTCATTGGTGACCTCCATTCGCTGAAACGATGTCAACCGACTGCGGATCATCTTTTGCAAAGCGGTTTGAAATTCCGGATAGCCGTCAAATCCCAATTCCACCGCAAAACGGACTACGGTAGATTCCGAAACTCCGACGATACTACCGAGTCTTGCCGCGGTCAAATATGCCGCTTTTTCATAATGCGCCAAAATATACGACGCAATCAATCGCTGTCCCTTGGAAAAGGAGGACATTCCGTCTTCGATTATTTTTAATAAATCGCCATTCATTATCCGTAGTTCCCTTCAGAGATCAACTTTTCGGCATACAATTAATTATACCGCAAAAATCACAAAATGTCAACTGCAAAATTCAAAAAAACGAATTTTTTTGTAATGTTACAGGTGATCGTCCGAAATAATCAGTCATCATTGGAAATAGAACAAACCTAAGATCCATAAAAAATGCAGGAAGTATAATTTATACAATTATTCGATGATATAAAAGCAGGCAGAGAAAGTCTCTTTTCTCTGCCTGCTTGTTGACAGGTTATGCCCGTTGATACTGCTTAAAATATCCTTGCGGATGCGAACAAGTCGGGCAGAGTTTCGGCGGTTCTTTTCCTTCTGTAATATAACCGCAGTTGATACAAATCCATTTGGTTGAGACACTGTTCGAGGTAAAGCATTCCCCTTTTTTGACTTTTTCCAAAGCTCGGCGATACCGTTCCTCGTGCGTTTTTTCAATGGATGCCACACGAGCAAACAGATCGGCAATCGCATCCAATCCTTCTTCACGCGCAGTCTTTTCAAAATCGGAATACATCGTTGCCCATTCAAACTGTTCTCCGTCGGCGGCAACATCCAAATTTCGTTCGGTGGACGACCAGCCTCCCAAATAGCGAAACCAAATCTCGGCATGCTCCTTCTCATTGGCAGCAGTATCACGGAACAGTTCCGAAATTTCAACAAAGCCGTCTTCCTTCGCCTTTTTTTCAAACCACTGATAGCGCAAATATGCCTGTGATTCGCTGCTTAACGCCGTGTGCAAATTTTTCTCCGTCTGTGTTCCCACAATGTTTTCGGCAAACACGCCGGACTTTGTGTAGGTATCCATACTTTTTCCTCCGAAAATCAAAAAAATCGGGATTTCCCGTAATTCGATTTTTGACGGAAAACATAAACTCTATTCAATGATTTTCGCCGGTTCGTCTCTCCAACCACTCCGATTTCAAAACGGAACAAATTCCAACGTTAACATATTCGCCCTTGACCAGCATGTTTTCACGCAAGATTCCTTCAAATGTCATTCCGCACTTTTCCATCACGCGCCGCGAACGATCGTTTCCCTCAATGAATCGCGCCTCGATTCGATGCAATCCCAACTCTCCGAACCCAAAATCCAACACCCGCGCCAAAGCCTCGGAAGCGATCCCTCTGCCCCAATATTCCGGATTGAGAACATATCCGACTTCTGCACAATCGGATGAACAATGAAAAGCGGTAAATCCGCATGTGCCGACCATTTTGCAATCCGGCTCATAGATCATTGCCCAATCATAAAACATACCCGCCGCATAACGTCCGCCGATGTATTGCAAATATTCCCGTGTATAAGCTCTGTCCGGATGGGGCTGCCATGTCAAATACTTCGTCACATCCGGACGTGAAGCATATTCATACATATCCGAAGTATCCGCAACCAACAGTTTTCGCAATGTCAATCGCTCGGTCGTCAACTCCGGAAGATGAGAAAACGTGCGATATATTTTTTCTTTTTTCATGCTTGCTCTGTCCTCTTTTTTCTCTGCCCATCATTATAACCGAAAAAGCAAAAAAAAGCAACCCTTTTTTTCAAAAAATAAAAAAATCGGTAAAAAAATTGCGTTTGCCGACGAAATATCTTGACAAGAACAAAGGATTGGTATATAATAAACCTATTATAAAAAGATAAACAGAACGCAGATCGGAAATCCTGCGTCAAGGAGGAAACCTATGCAACACGAAAACTGGAATGGATTCAAAGAAGGCTGCTGGCAAAAAGAGATCAATGTCAGAGACTTCATTCAAACGAACTATCGTCCCTACACGGGCAATGCCGACTTTTTGGCAGGTGCGACCGAACGCACCGATGCTCTAATGGAAAAAGTACGGGATTTGTTTGCACAAGAACGAAAGAAAGGGGGCGTATTGGATATTGACACCAACACCGTCTCTTCTCTTGCAAGCTATGCTCCCGGATTTATCGACAGAGAAAAAGAACTCATCGTCGGATTACAGACGGACTCTCCCCTCAAGCGCGGAGTCAATCCTTTCGGCGGAATCCGAATGGTACGCAATGCTTGCGCGGCATATGGTTATCAATTGAGTAACAAAGTTGAAGAAGAATTTCGTTTTCGTACCACGCACAATGACGGTGTGTTCCGTGCTTATACGGACGAAATGCGTTTGGCGCGAAAAACACATGTCATCACCGGACTTCCCGACGCATATGGTCGCGGACGCATCATCGGCGACTATCGCCGCGTCGCACTGTACGGTGTAGACCGTTTGATTGAAGAAAAGAAAAAGGACAAGCAGGCTCTCGCCGACGGCAATTTCAACACAGATGAAGTCCGTCAAACGGAAGAGCTGTATCAGCAAATCGCCTTTCTCGGTTATCTCAAGGATATGGCATTCATGTACGGATATGACATCAGTCAGCCTGCCGCCAATGCACGCGAAGCGATTCAGTGGACCTACTTTGCATATCTTGCGGCAATCAAGGAACAAAACGGTGCCGCCATGTCTTTGGGACGCGTCAGTACGTTCTTTGATATTTACATCGAGCGTGATTTGGAAAACGGTATTTTGACCGAAAGCGGCGCACAAGAATTGATGGATGATTTTGTTATGAAATTACGCTTGGCGCGCCATTTGAGAACTCCGGAATACAACGAGCTGTTCGGAGGAGATCCCATGTGGATCACCGAAAGCGTCGGCGGTATGGGCGAGGACGGAAGAACACTCGTCACAAAAAACAGCTTCCGCGTACTCAATACGCTTTACACACTGGGATCGGCACCCGAACCGAACTTGACGGTTCTGTGGTCGAACGCATTGCCGGAAACTTTCAAAAAATTCTGTGCCAAAGTCTCTGCGGATACCGACTCCATCCAGTACGAAAACGACGATGTAATGCGCCCCTGCTACGGTGACGACTATGCCATCGCCTGCTGTGTTTCTGCCATGAAGATCGGTAAACAGATGCAATTCTTCGGTGCACGTTGCAACTTGGCAAAATTGCTTTTGATCGCCATCAACGGCGGTTACGATACCACCAGCGGAATGAAGATCGGTCCTCAAATGCCGCCGCTGGAAAATGACACCTTGGACTATGATTCCGTTATGGCGCGCTTTGAGATTTACCTCAAATGGCTTGCACGCCTTTATGTCAACACAATGAACGTCATTCACTATATGCACGACAAATATGCTTACGAAAAGATTCAAATGGCGTTGCACGACACACAAGTGGAGCGATTCATGGCATTCGGCATTGCGGGGCTTTCCGTTCTGACCGATTCGCTCAGTGCAATCAAATATGCAACAGTACGCCCCGTTAAGGATGAGAACGGCTACATTACCGATTTTGTTACAGTCGGCAACTTCCCGAAATACGGAAACGATGACGATCGTGTCGATCTGATCGCACGGGAAATTACACACAAGACCATCACCGAATTGCGCAAAACACCGACCTACCGCGGCGCCGTGCATACCCTGTCCGTACTGACCATTACATCAAATGTCATGTACGGCAAACATACCGGTGCCACACCGGACGGAAGACGTGCCGGTGAACCGTTTGCCCCCGGTGCCAATCCCATGCACAATCGTGAAGAAAACGGCGCATTGGCTTCCCTGAACTCCGTGGCAAAATTGCGTTACGAGGACTGCCGTGACGGGATCTCCAACACATTCTCCATTACACCGGAAGCATTGGGAAGAACGGATGTCGAACGTGTAGACAATCTGGTCTCCATTTTGGACGGCTATTTTGCAAAGCGGGCGCATCACATCAATGTCAACGTACTGAACAGAGAAACATTGATGAAGGCATATGAGGATCCGGAAGCATACCCCAATCTGACAATTCGTGTTTCCGGCTATGCCGTCAACTTCCATAAACTTTCCAAAGAACAACAGCGTGAAGTCATCAGCCGGACGTTCCACGAGGTACTCTGAAATGAGTGCCCCCGTCGTGGGACGTGTACATTCGATCCAGACGCTCGGAACCCTTGACGGTCCGGGCGTCCGGTTTGTCGTATTTGTGCAAGGTTGCCCGCTTCGTTGCGGATGTTGCCACAACCCGGACACTTGGGATCCATCCGGCGGTCTGGCAATGTCAGCCGATGAGCTGACCGAACGTGCATTACGCTACCGTTCCTATTTCGGTTCTCAAGGCGGCGTCACCGTCTCCGGCGGCGAACCGCTAATGCAAACGCCGTTTGTCACCGCTCTGTTTCAAAAATGTCATCAAAACGGTCTCAACACTTGTTTGGATACTTCCGGTTGTCTGTATCGCGATGAAACGGATGCGTTGTTGGAAGTGACCGATCGCGTTCTCCTCGATATTAAATATCCGACCGACGCACTCTATCGCGAATATGTCGGTTGCGGGATAGACGCACCGTTACATTTTTTACGTACCTTAAACGAAAAGAACATTCCCGTAACTTTACGGCAAGTCATCCTCCCGTCTCTCAATGATACGTTTGAAAATACAGAATTTCTCGCAGAGCTGGTTACGACGTATCCGTGTATCGACAAAACAGAACTGCTTCCGTTTCGGAAACTCTGTACTGTCAAATATAACAATCTGAACTTGCCGTTTCGATTTTGCGATCTGCCGGAACCGACTGCAGAACAGACGGAACGATTGCAAACAAATCTTTCTGCCGCCATTGCCTCAAAAAAATTCTCTTGCCACGATCGGTAAATTATTTTGGAAAGGAGAGTTGTCATGGATTACATCAAAAAAGATGCCTTATCCGGTGAATTGATTCCCGTTTTGTTGGGATTCTCTCAAGAAGTACGGGAAACAGCACATCGGATGTATCATCAATACGGTGTTGTTTCTCATGTCTTTTGCGAACGGATCCCCTTTCCCATGCGGCTTTCCCTGTGTATGAAATATCACTTTATCAATCACACATCGGATGAACGACTGATGTTGCAGGCATTGCATGACTTTGCCGATCAACTGGGACACGCCGATGTCATTTTATATTTGATCCCCTGTACCGAAGAATATGCAAATTTCATTTGGGAAAACTGTGAAATTTTGGAGGGACGCTTTGTTATCGCCTCGCGTGAGGAAATGTATCGTGTATGGTTTGGCGAGGAGTTACCGCGCCTTTCTTCTTCAAAGGAGGTCAAAAATGTCTGAAAAAAAACCGCTTTTGGGAGTCTTGGGCGGATTAGGTCCTCTATCTACCGTTTATTTTTGCGAACTGCTGACGTGTCACACACAAGCTTCCTGCGATGCCGACCACATTGACATGCTGATCAGCAGCCGTGCCTCCACACCCGACCGAACCGCCTTTATCCTCGGACTCTCCGATGCCGATCCGCTTCCTGTCATGTTGGAAGAAGCGCATCGTTTGGAACGCGCCGGTGCCGAGTTGTTGGTCATTCCCTGCAATACCGCGCATTATTTTTACGACGGATTGGCAAAAGAATGTCATATTCCCATTTTGAATATCATCCATGAAACACTCTCTCACCTCTCGTCGCTCGACGTTCACCGTTTCGGTCTGCTTGCCACGGAAGGCACCGTTCATACCCGTGCCTATCAACGTCTGTGTGCAGACAAGCAAATGGAATGTTTGACACCAAGCGATGCCGATCAGGCAATGATCACCGCAATGATTTACGAACAAATCAAGCAAAACAAACCGGTTGATTTGAATGCCTTCTTACAAGTGGCAAGTCGGTTGCGTGCACAAGGTTGCGAGCGAGTGGTACTCGGTTGTACCGAACTTTCCCTCTTGAAAAAAAAGCTTCCGGACGACACATTTTTTACAGATTCGCTTGAAGTTTTGGCATACCGCACCATTTTGGCATGCAAAAAACAACCGATCGGATTTTCGGCTGAATTTGAAAAGGAGTCGAGCCAATGAATTCCGTAACCCTGTTGCAACCGTTTTTTCCGTATGTTTCGATTCCTCAAACGGAAATCAGCGCGATTACACAATCCGCGCAAACCGCAACCGAAGGTTCTGTTTTCGTATGTATCAAGGGAACAAAAGTCGACGGTCATGACTTTGCCCCGCAAGCTTACCGAAACGGTTGCCGCATGTTCGTTGCAGAACATGCGCTTTCTCTTCCTTCCGATGCTACCGTTTTACAAACCGAACATTCCCGCCTTCTGTTGGCACGCCTTGCCTGCGCATTTTACGATCATCCATCCAAAAAGATGTGTGTCATCGGAATAACCGGAACCAAGGGAAAAACGACGACCGCCCAGCTTTTAACACAGATCCTCAATCAAAATCATATCCCGTGCGGCTACATCGGAACCAACGGCATCGCCTACGCTCACATTCGACAAACGACTGTCAATACAACACCGGATCCACTGATCTTGCAAAAAGCCATGGCAGACATGTACACCGCAGGAATGCGTGCTGTCTGCATAGAAGTTTCATCACAGGCATTGATGCAAAATCGTGTAGACGGCATCTCCTTTTTTGCCGCTGTGTTTACCAATCTGTATCGTGACCATATCGGAACAACAGAACATCCCTCTTTGACACATTACAGAGAAGCAAAACATCGTCTGTTTACCGATTTTCGGATTCCGAACGTTGTGTGGAATGCAGACGATCAAAACACTAAGCACATGAGAAAAGGTTGCATTGCCGAACAGGAAATTTTTTGCTCATGTATCCCGAATCCCCATGCCGATTATACCGCGCAAATGATTCGCCCTTACCGAATCGAAAACACTGCCGGTGTCTCATTTTCACTCGGTTGCCGCGGTCAAACTACGCCCTGCTCTCTTCCGCTGATCGGAACTTACAACGTCACCAATGCTCTGCTGGCTTGCGCCGTTGCAATTGAGGGATTCAGCCTCTCCCCGCACAATGTCATCACAGCGTTGAAAACAGCATCGGTAGACGGCAGATCCGAATGGATCTCGTTACCGCATGGCGGCACCGTTGTGATTGATTACGCGCACAACGGCGAAAGCCTGAAACAAACTTTGACAACCTTGCGTGAATATACCACGGGACGATTACTCTGTCTATTCGGCTCTGTCGGAGAACGTACACAGCTACGGCGCACCGAGTTGGGACAAGTTGCCGCCGCTTTTGCCGATCTGTGCATTATCACTTCCGACAACCCCGGCAACGAGCCGCCTGAACAGATCCTTGAGGACATTGCAAAAGCCTTTCCGGGTACCCATACCCCGTATCTGAAAATTGTTGACCGTGCCGAAGCCATTCGCACTGCGATCCGAATGGTTCGTTCGGACGACATCCTCCTGCTTGCCGGAAAAGGACACGAGACGTATCAATTGATCGGCTCCGAAAAACGCCCTTTCTCGGAACGGCAGATCGTCGAAAGTGAAATGTATTCTTCGGCATCACCCATCCCCATTTGAGAACGTACAAGAAAAAATGAATGACAGGAGGTTTTTCGTTGGAACACTTGTACAACATCATCAATTCCGGTTCCGTATTGGGACAGGTGTTGGAAGTCATCCCGATCACCTGTTTGGTCGGACTTCTCTACATCATCTTCCGCTGGATTGCAATCAAACGAAAGCGGGCATCCGTTGCAGTACGTTCGGAACTCGTTCGACTGTTGTTTGTATGTTACCTGACCGCACTATGCAACCTTTTGCTTCTTCCAAACAATCTTTGGACAGAGATTTTGTTCTTTCTGCGAAACGGTTACAGCGGAGGTTGTGACATTTCACCGCTGTTTTCCGGCAGTTTTCAATGGATTCCCACATGCTTCAAAGTTCTTGCCGGCGACTTGACGCTCGGCTCTTGGGTGATAACCATGCTCGTGGGAAATATCCTCCTATGGATTCCGATGGGGGTATTTTTACGGTTGTATGCCGATCATCTCCAACCTCGAAACATCTTTACAACGGCAATCCTTCTTCCGACTGCCATTGAATTGTTCCAACCGATCATCGGACGAAGTTTTGACACAGACGATATCATTATGAATTTTATCGGGATTCTCCTCGGTTATTTTGCTACGCTCCTAATGCAAACATTGCTCAAAAAGAACCAACCGAATTGACCGATGGACTCCCATCGGCTATCCCAATCGTTATCGGAGGACTTATGAAATCACGATTGATTTTTCATGTAGATGTCAACAGTGCCTTCCTATCCTGGGAGGCGGTTCGTCGCGTACAAAACGGAGAAGCCGATCTGCGTTTGATCCCTTCGGCAATCGGCGGAGACCGTGAGAGCCGCCATGGCATCATTCTCGCAAAATCCATTCCTGCAAAAGCCTACGGAATCCAAACCGGAGAACCCATCGTACAAGCATTGAAAAAATGCCCCTCCCTCTATCTGGCACCACCGGATTTTCATCTGTATCATAAATGCTCAAAAAACTTTGTTTCCATATGTAAGAAATATGCGCCTGTCGTCGAGCAATTCTCCATAGACGAATGCTTTTTGGACATGACCGGAACGGAACGGCTTTATCCAAATTCATTGACGATTGCCGAAACCATTAAAAATGAAATTCGGGAAACATTCGGATTTACCGTGAATATCGGAATCGGTTCCAACAAGCTTTTGGCAAAAATGGCGAGTGACTTTGAAAAACCGGATAAAATTCATACACTCTTTCAACAAGAAATTGCGGAAAAGTTATGGCATCTGCCCGTTCGTGATCTGTTTACGGTCGGACGTGCCACAGCCGACAAACTTGCCGCCTATCGCATACACACCATCGGTGAGTTGGCACAAACCGATCGTTCCCGCTTGTACGCCATCTTCGGTTCCAAATTGGGAGAACAACTGCATCTTTTTGCCAACGGAATCGATTCGTCGCCGGTGTTATCGGAAACGGGAGATGCAAAAGGATACGGAAATTCCACAACACTTGCCGAGGACATTGTTTCGGCAGAGGAAGCCTATCAAGTCCTATTGGCATTGACAGACTCCGTTGCCTCCCGAATGCGCCAAAACGGTTTTCGCGCCTATTGCGTTTCGGTAACCATCCGCGGGAACGATTTCAAAGATCGTTCCCACCAAAAAAAGCTTTCCGCGCCAACGGATGTGACAACCGAAATCTTTGCGATTACAAAAAAGCTGTTCGGTGAATTGTGGGATCGTCGAACGCCCTTGCGCCTGTTGGGAGTCACCCTGACCGACCTGACACACGATGACAGCACACAGCTCACCATGTTTCCGGACGAAAAGCAATTGCGCGAACAGGAGTTGGATCGACTCATTGACAACATCCGTCAACGATTCGGAACCTCCACCATTGTGCGCGGTTCCGCCATGCGCTACAGCAATACCGTTGCAAAGAAACACAAAGCCGAGCAGGACACGGAAAAAGGTTCAACATAGACATTGTACGATGTGTGGTCAAGGAGATTCCGTATCGTCATCGGAACCGTGGTGATTCCCCTCCTTCTTGGAAAAATGCTCCAAAAGAGCGTCAAGCTGTTCTGAGATATCGTTTTTACGAATTTGAATCTCCGGCATATAGAAAAATGGGTTTCTTTTGAATTTCTCGTATGGGATGGTGGAATCCGTGTCCTCTTGCTCATCGGATACATCGGATAATCTGTCTGTTTCCTCCGCTCTCCAACCGGCTGCCTTGCGGGCAGCCTTTTCTTCGTTTTTCAATACTGCGGCAATATCGTAGCGATATTTTTCCTCATATACGTGAAACAATATTTTGCTGTCATAAAGTTTTTGATGATCGATGTCTTTTCTCCGAAAATACGGTACCATATCGGATTTGAAATTTCCGCAAACTCTGGAACGCACATAAAATTCTCCCAGTTGCAATTGTTCCAAATCACTTTTTTTCACAACCGGAACATCCTCCGTATATTTGCTTCCCGAAATACTGCCGTCATTGGAAATGGAAAATGAAGTTTTAATCCCGATTTTTTTGCCGAAGGATGCGGCAAACTGCTCCTTTGTTTTTTGATTATTACTGCCGAGGTAAACCTGAAAATCGCAATTGTCCTGTATGATCTCCGACACTTCCTGACCGTAAACCATCTGTAATTGTTCCAATGATTGAATCGCCATCAAAAGCCAAATTTTTCTGGATCGAAGCATGGTGATTTTGTTGGTGATGGACGGCATTTCCGGCATATTGGCAAATTCGTCACACAAAAAGACGAAATCACGCTGCAACGATTGATCGGCATTTTCATCGGCATAATCGATCAAATCCGAAATCAAATGATTCAAGAACATCATACAAATAGAATTTGTCGTCGGATTCCTGTCATCCGTAATCAAAAAAATCGCATGCGGTACATCGCCGCGGACAATCTCATCAAAATCGAAATCGGATGCACTCGCCGTCAAAGAAGCAATAGAATAGGATGTATATTCGCCCAACAGAGTATTGCAGGAGCTGATATAACTGTCGCGTGTTTGCTTGGCAAGAATTTTGTAGTTGGAAGTCAAAGCGTTCTTCACAGCCAAAAATTGATCGGATGCACGAGTCAAATATTCAATCAACGTTCCGCAATCCTCATCTGTGGAAAAGGCAATGCGCGCTACATTTTCAAGTGTAAAACGTTCACGCGTCATTCCGGTAATCTCCGGACTTTCGGAATCATAAAGCATGGTATATAGAATCGCACGCATCATATTCCTGGCTCCCGTCGGCCACACTACATCCCGACAGCTCGTCGTCGGAATCGTAATATTCGACAATTCGGCAATTGCACGCTCCACACGATCGTGAAGCATTGCAATCCGTTGCCGAACGGCTTGGTAGTCTTCTTTCTTCATTTTTGGGGTTTCCTTCAGTTCTTCTTCCAATTGCAAGATCTGTTGATAATGGTCAAAAATACCAAACATCGGATTGTAACGGGCGGAAGATTCCGGATGTCGTGTATCAATGACGACAAGTTTATATCCCCGCGCTTCCAGAAAATTTCCCGTTCTCCTGAGAATTTCCCCTTTCGGATCGGTCATGAAAAGATTCGGTTTGACATCATCGGAAAAGCCGGAGAAAAAATTCACCGTATTCAAAATCAGGCATTGCGTTTTCCCGGTTCCCGTCGAACCGATCAGTAGCTGATGTCCCATCTGTTTGGAAACCAATGCGCTTTGCGTTGCATTGTCATATTGTAAGATCCATCCGAGAGAAGAAAGTTCGGAAAGCTTTCCGATAGGCACGCGCACGGTGCCTCTGATCGGCACATCGGCAGAACAGATCCGACACTCGGAAGTTTCATGACACAAAGCATTCTGCTCAAACAAATTTTGATCGATCAAGCGATTCATATCCATATCACAGTTCCTCCTTAAAATTGCGAAACAAATCCAATCGGTTGTTTCTGCCCGTTATACATTGCCGAAGCGCGCAACGTTTTGATCTGCTGTTTGTTCAGGATGCTTCCCTCCAAATGCTGAACGGCGAACTCGATCCAACATTTTTCCTCCTGACGTAGCTTACGGTGTATCATTTTTGCAACCAGCAAAGCCTCATAGGCATCCTCACTCCGTCCCAACTCCAAAGTGATTTGCGCCAAACATTCGACCGCACGCATATGATTCTGTTTTTTCAAGAATTTCAATTTTTGGATCGCACCGTCACAATCCCCGTTGCAATAATCTAACATTGCCGCCGAAAACAACGTTTGCTCTCCACCGTTTTGCATCTCCTGGTACCACTCTCCGACCGTGGGACAGAGATGCCCTTGTTCCAATGCGTCCCGCAAACTATGAATTGCCACCGCAAGCAACTCCTCTTTCGCTGTTCCGCAAAATCGGTTCAGAAAGATCCAATTCGCGCACTCCAATCCGGTTTCCAATTGCAAGCTCTCTACCCGTTCGACCGTCCTCGACAACAA
>CAZUYA010000008.1:0-47375 GCA_964624685.1 uncultured Ruminococcus sp.
TTCGCGTTCCTGTTCCATATTGTCCAACAGTTGTTCTTCCATTTCTCGGTGAGCGACTGTTTGGGTATGTTCCAACAACCGATCTGCCAGTGTGGATTTTCCGTGATCGATATGGGCGATGATAGAAAAATTGCGGATGTGATTTTGACGTTCTGATGCTTCCACGTTTATGACCTGATCCTTTCGGAAAAATTTTGAATCCATTCATTTGATTATATTACCGTTATTATAGCACGAAACGGCACTCTTGTCAAGAAAAAATATCGGACATGCACCGGAATGAGTCCGATGAGCGTATTTTTCGGCAATTTGAATTTGTACAAGTTGTTTGGCATTGAATATAAAAAACAACGTTTCCGAAACCGTTGTCCTGTTTCGGAGACGTTGTTTGTTTTTACAAGATCAAGATGTGATTTTTCAAAAGATGATTCGCTTGACCGCCCTGACACGGGAAGCCGATTCATCCAAATCAAAAATGGCTCCTTGTGCGCTGATGAGACCGTCGGCAACATGAAACCGTGTCGGCATCATGGTACGGAATCGTGTGATGACATCTTCTTTGGCGGTACCTAAGATACCGTTGACGGGACCGCACATTCCGAGGTCGGTGATGTAACCGGATCCGTTTGGTAAAATCTGTTCATCGGCGGTCGGAATATGCGTGTGCGTTCCGAACATGACATGAATCTTACCGTCAAAATCATGTGCCAATGCCAATTTTTCGCTGGTTGCTTCTCCGTGAATGTCCATCAGTGCCAGATTATAGTTGCCTGTCTCGCGGGTAAGAATCTTATCCAACGTATCAAACGGACAGGCAAGCGCGTCCAAAAACGCGCGTCCGCTGATGTTAAGGCAAAGCAGTCGCCATCCGTTGACGGTGCGCAATGTATATCCGTTTCCGGGTACCGCCGACGGATAGTTCGCCGGGCGGATGATGAAACGGTCATTGGCATCCAAATAGGGAAGGATGTCTTTCATTCCGAAAGCATGGTTGCCCAACGTGATCAGATCGACACCCGCATCCAGAATTGCCGCGGCATCAGCAGATGAAATGCCGCGAATTTCAGTCACATTCTCCCCGTTTGCCACGGTAAAGTCAATGCGCTCTTTTGTTTGGACAGAGCGTAAGTGTTTTTGCAGATAAAAGACGGTTTCACTTCCGACAATATCTCCAAGAGCAAGGATTCGCATATTCGGTCGCCTTTCTGGTGAGGTGCTTATCGCAATTCAAAAAATTCTACTTCTTCTCCCACAGGACCGATGCAAAAGCCCATGCGTGCGGGATAAGGCGGATCGGAATTAAAGCAGATGTCGGTCGGTTCAATGGTAATTTGATAACCGGCACGGCGTGCGATCTCAATGCATTCGTCCACACTGTCTACTTCCAAAGCGATGTGGCGCAATGCGCCTTGGGATAGGATTTCCTTTCCGTTGGCACAGATTTCCAACAGACCGGCACCCGTATCCAGCATGACGCAAGGCAACTTTGCGTCTCCGCCCGTAGTCCATGTTCTGACGATTTCCATGCCGTATAGGTCGTGGTAAAAATGAACGGTTTCTTTTAAGTGTTCTTCGTTGAGGCACTTGAGTGCAATATGATGGATCCCTTTTGTTAAGCGTTTCATGAAAGTCCTCCGTATGATTCATGTTCGGTCATTGGAAGACCGATTGTCTATATTATAACAGAACTGTCCTGCTTTTTCAATCTTTTTTGAAAAAATTATTTTACTTCTCCGGAAACCGATTCTCGATAGAGTGCCTGTTCGATTTTACAGATATACATGCGGTGGAAATCTTTATCGGCATAAAATTCGGCGATTCGATCGGACGAGAGGAATGCATTTTGTTTCAGATCGTCGGCATAAAGTTTGTGACAAAGCAGAACGAGGTTAGCTTCTTGCGGATAGGGAGTCCCATTCTCATCGCGAAGGCAAGTCAATCCGGCACCTGCAAACTTGTCTTCGTTTTTTCCGCAAACACGACCGCAATAAGCGAGTGCCGAGCGGTAGCTCTGTTCGTTGAAAAAGGAAAGGGATAAGTGTTCCGTGCATTCGACGATGGCGTGGGTATAGCGTTGCGGGCGGATAAAGCAGACGGCAACGGGAGTGTTCCACAATACCCCCAGACATCCCCAGGAAGCTGTCATGATGTTGGTTCGTGTGCCGTCGGAGGCACCGATGAGCATCCAATTTTGCCCAATCATCTGAAATACGGGATCGATCTCGTTCGGGTTGATGGAAATAAAATGATTTTGCATAGTTAGGAGTATCCTTTCTGTTGGAATGATATTCTATAATATACTATACTTGTTTTCTTTGAAAAAAACAAGAAAATCGAAAAAGATTTACAATTTTTTTGCAAGAGCTGTTTTGAATGAAATGTTAACAATTGAAAAAAGGATTGACATTTCTGCGGGAGCGTGGTATAATATCAGCACACTGTGTGCTGAAATGGAGGGGTTTGTTTGAAAAAAACATTGACCGACAGAGCATCCGAGGAATTGATCACGGATGAAATGTCGGCACAGATCATCGCAACCGCCGAACAGATCATGACTGCCGAGGGGGCACATACCGTTACGGTACGCCGATTGTTACAAACACTGGGGATTACCAATCGCGTGTTTTACAACCGCTTTCATAATTTGGATGAGGTGTTGCAAGTAGTTTATAAGAATATGATCGTCAAAGTGCGACAAGAAATTCTTCCGAAATATGACGGACAACAGGATTTTTTTGAATATGTGATGGCGGTGACGGAACGATCCTTGTTGATTACCTATGACAACAAGATGCGTTCCAGCCAATTTATGTTTGAGAGTGATTCTCTTTCCACGTCCAATTACGAGTGGTGGACGGAGGAGATCGGAAAATTGATCGATTACGGGAAGGCACAGGGTTTATTAAAAGATGTGGATTCCGAAATTTTAAGTTATTCCATTTGGTGTTTTTGCCGCGGTTACAATGCAGATGCGGTCGGCAGACAGATTCCGCGTGAGATCGCCTTGAAAAATTTTCGTTACAGTTTCGGTATTTTGTTGGATGGATTGAAAAAAACACCTGTGCCGTTGTCCGGATCATGAAAATCGGAATCTGCACGGAGAATCGTTGAGCGTTGATTTCTCATTGTTCGGAGTGCGGACGGAGTACAGGAAACATCGGTATTTTTGAAAGGAAGATTGAACAGAATGAAAACTGATATTTTACATGAAAAAAGAGATTTTGCAACCGTTCGGGAATTGGTGGAATGGGCGGCGGACTATTACGGAGAGGCGACGGCTTTTTCTTATCGTCCCAATCCGCATAAGCCGGAGATCATATCCAAAAGTTATATACAACTTCGTGATGAAGTGCGTGCGTTGGCGAGTATGCTGTTGCAGATGGGGTGCGCCGGAAAACATTGCGCCCTGATTGGAAAACCTTCCTATGAGTGGGCGTTAGTCTATTATGCAACACTTTCCATCGGCGCGGTGTTGGTACCGTTGGATCGGGAGTGGTTAGCCGAGGATCTTGCCGATACGGTGAACAAGTCCGATGCAACCTTTTTGTTCTGTGATGAGGATATTGCGGAGAAGGAAGAACTCATTTCTCAAAAAGTGATATTGGATGCGCCGACGGTATTTTTGAATGCAAAAAAGCAAAGTCGAACTGTTTTTGCCATGGCAGAGGAGGGACGTTCGTATTTTGATGCCGATCCGCAAGCATATCATCATGCGGTGATCGATCCGCATGCTTTGGGATTATTGGTTTTTACTTCCGGAACGACCGGAAAGGGAAAGGGGGTCATGCTTTCGCAGAATGCCTGTCTTTCCGATCTTTCGTCGGTGATTCCGTATTTTGATTACGGAAAGAAAACGGTCAGCGTACTTCCGTTGCATCATACGTTCGGTTCTTCGGTCATGCTCATCGGGCATTTGATGATTGGCAGTGAGATTTATTTGTCGAGCGGATTGCGGTATGTGGTCAAGGAATTGAAAGAACAAAAACCGGAACATCTGATTTTGGTTCCTCTGTATTTGGAAACGTTTTATCGTCGTATCAAAGCAACTTTGAAAGAAAAAGGAAAAGAAAAGTTGGTCGAGCGGATGATCAAAGTCAGCAATGCCATGCGTCGCGTCGGAGTGGATGTGCGTGCCAAACTGTTTTCCGAAATTCGTGCGGCATTCGGCGGTGAGGTCAAGTCGATTATTTCCGGCGGGGCACCCATCAATCCGGAGATCGTTGCGTTTTTTGATGCCATCGGAATTTCTACGCTTAACGGTTACGGAATTACCGAGTGTGCTCCCATCATTGCCGTCAATCGCAGTCGTAATGTTTTCCCCGGGAGTGTCGGACACGTGCTGGACATCGATCAAGTACGCATTGACAATCCGAACGAGGATGGTGAAGGGGAAATTTGGGTAATGGGTCCCAACGTGATGCTGGGATACTACAAGGATGAAAAAACAACGGCAGAAGCATTGGATTCCGAAGGATTCTTCAAAACGGGGGATTACGGTAAACTGACAAAAGAGAATGTGTTGTATATTACGGGCAGAAAGAAAAATTTGATTATCCTTTCCAACGGTAAAAATGTTTATCCGGAAGAAATTGAAAATGAATTGGCAGCGGTTCCGGGTATCTTAGATGTTATTGTATATGAGGGACAGAGCAAACGCGGATTGGAATACAATGCGATCGTGGCTGAAGTCTATCCCGACCGGGAGTATATCGAAAAAAATGAAATTTCCGATATTCGGGCATATTTACAAGATTATATCGACGAATATAATAAAACAGCGGTTCCTTATAAGAAGATCGGAATTTTGAAAGTCCGTGAGGAGGAATTCCCGAAGAATACGTTACGCAAAATTATGCGGTTCAAGTTGGACCTGTCGATTGATTAAGCAGAGGATCTATCGGCTGTTCGGCTCAAGTATCCGAAAGAAGGAGGCAAGAGCCGACCTATCACAAACGTTCCCGTTTCGGCTCTTGCCCGAACGGGAACTTTTCTGTTTTGTCGGCAGAACGACCGAAAAACACAAAAATCTTTGAAAACTTGAAGCAAAAATGCGCTTTTTTGGGGGGACTTGTATAACCCAAAACGAATCCCGCTTTTTTTGTAAAAAACAAAAATCCCTTGAAAAATCAAGGGATTTTCGGGCGATAACTGTCGCCCTTTGATGGCGCACCATGGCGGATTCGAACCGTCGACACCAAGCGTCGGAGGCTTGTGCTCTATCCAGCTGGGCTAATGGTGCATTGCATTTGTCGCTCGATCTGACCGACAATACTTATTATATCATATTCTTGACTCAATTGCAAGCGTTTTTCATAAAAATACAAAAAAACTTTTTCTTCGTATGTTTTTCATTCGGTTCCGAAAAGAACGGTTTTCTATTGACATTTCGTCATTTATCCTGTATAATATAGGAAAAAGGAATTTGTGAACAATTCATTGATGATTGGAGGTCTTTTTCATGAAAATCGAGTTCATTTTATTACTGTTTCTATTGGTATGTCCGATTCTTTTTACGGCATGCGCAGACGGTTCTCCGATGATGCCGGAATCGT
This sequence comes from uncultured Ruminococcus sp., assembly GCA_964624685.1. Classification (GTDB taxonomy): domain Bacteria; phylum Bacillota; class Clostridia; order Oscillospirales; family CAG-272; genus UMGS1865. The sequence goes on from CAZUYA010000008.1 coordinate 5,553, forward strand.
CTTCGGTTGGAGATGTTGCCGATACAACCGCACCGGTCACTTGCAATCACCGATTTTTGCCGGCAACTTGCACCGCTCCGGCAACCTGTTCCGAATGTGGGCACACAACGGGGGAAGCTTTGGGACATTCCATGATGCCGGCTACCTGCACGGCACCCGCCACTTGTTCCGTGTGCCATATGACCGAAGGAAAAAAAGCAGAGCATGATCCGATCGGGGCGACTTGTACCGCGTATCCCGTTTGTTCCGTGTGCGGTGCACGTTGCGGCAATCCGATGGGACATCAGTATCAGAACGGCGCATGTATCCGGTGCTCCAAGCAGGATCCGATGGGAGTCAAACAAGATGGGATCACTCGCGTGGTTTGTATCGGTGACAGCATTACGGCGGGCGGTTACTGGCAATCCATCGGCGATCATTTGGGAGAGGGTTATGAAGTACTCGGGTACGGTGTCAGCGGTTCCACGGGATTGGCGGCAGGCTTGGATGCCGATACTGTTCCGAAGGCATATATCGATCAACCGGAGCATGCGACGGCAAAGCGTCGAAATGCCGATGTTTTGGTCGTTATGTTGGGAACCAACGATTCCAAGGGCGTGAATGCCGGCAAGATCCGTGCTGACGACGGTGCGCAATACCGTCAGGATATGATCGACTTGATTGAGGAATACCGTGCGTTTAATCCGAATATGAAAGTGATTATTGCCTTTCCGCCGACATCCTTCCGCCCGGAGACCGCAAACGGAATCAGCAATGATAATATCGAAACGCTCATCATTCCGAATTTGCAAATGGTTGCGCAAACGGTAGGTGCCGATGTGGTGGATACGCATACGGCAACGGAGAATGCCTCCGAACATTTTCAAGACGGTGTACATCCGTCGGATGATGCCGGACGTGATCTGTTGGCATCCACGGTTGCCGAAGCCGTTTTGAAAGCTTGTAACGAGAGTGATTCATGAGCGGTTGCTCTTGAATGGAATCGCTTTATTTTTTCAAAGGAGAGGGTATATGAAAATTGCATTGATCGCACATGATAAAAAGAAAGATACAATGATCGAACTTGCCACCAAGTACCGTGAAGTTTTGGCAAAACATGAATTGTATGCGACCGGAACGACGGGGACGTTGGTTATGGGAGAGACGGGATTGAAGATCACCCGCATGAAAAGCGGACCGTTGGGCGGTGATCAGCAGATTGGTTCCATGATTGCCGAGGGGCAGTTGGATTTGATCCTGTTTTTACGGGATCCGTTGACGGCACAACCACATGAGCCGGATGTTTCGGCATTGTTGCGTTTGTGCGATGTGCAAAACATTCCGCTTGCGACCAATTTCAAAAGTGCCGAGATCATGCTCAACTGGTTATCCGAGTTGAGTTGAGGCGAGGTACTGTCGCGCCGGAAGATATGACGACAGTACGAAGGTGATTTTTCAACAGAATTACATTGGCGGATCATGAGATTTATTCAGAGGTACGCAATCATTTCTTGTCGATTTCTTTACTTTTTTTGCAAAAATCCGATTGACAACCGTATCATTCTGTGATATAATATTTCCGTTCAAAATAGATTCCAAAAAATGGGAGGCAAACACAATGGAACTGAAAAACAAACGCCCCGAAACGATGGAGCGCATCAACACGAAAGAGCTTGCAGATCGCTTTATTGCAGAGCAAGTCAAAGAGTTGAGGGAACAGATCGGAGATCGAAAGGTTTTGTTGGCATTGTCCGGAGGCGTAGATTCCTCGGTTGTTGCTGCATTATTGATCAAGGCTGTCGGACAACAACTTGTGTGTGTGCATGTCAATCATGGGTTGTTGCGTAAAGGAGAGCCGGAACAGGTCGTTCAGGTATTCCGCAATGAAATGAAGGCGAATTTGATCTATGTGGATGCCGTTGACCGCTTTTTGGATAAATTGGCAGGTGTTGCCGCACCGGAGGAAAAACGCAAGATCATTGGTGCCGAGTTTATCCGTGTGTTTGAAGAGGAAGCCCGCAAGTTGGACGGAATCGAGTTTTTGGCGCAAGGAACGATCTATCCGGATATTTTGGAAAGCGACGGCGTGAAGGCGCATCACAACGTCGGAGGATTGCCGGAGGATTTGAAGTTTGAATTGGTTGAGCCGTTGCGTTTGCTTTATAAGGATGAGGTGCGCGTGGTAGGCGAAGCTTTGGGACTTCCGACAGGAATGGTTTACCGTCAACCGTTTCCGGGACCCGGATTGGGTGTCCGTTGCCTGGGTGCCATTACACGGGATCGTTTGGAAGCAGTGCGTGAAGCCGACGCGATTTTGCGTGAAGAATTTGCCAAGAACGGTTTGGAAGGAAAGGTTTGGCAATATTTTGTATCCATTCCGGATTTCAAGAGTGTCGGTGTGAAGGACGGAAAGAGATATGAAGGTTGGCCTGCAATCATTCGTGCGGTCAATACCAAGGATGCAATGAGTGCTACCGTGGAAGAAGTGCCGTATGCCCTTCTGAAACACATTACGGATCGTATTACCGCAGAGGTAACCGGTGTCAACCGTGTCCTTTTTGACCTGACGCCCAAGCCCGTCGGTACCATTGAGTGGGAATGATCTCGTAAGACCGCTTTCCCGGCTGTAGAGCTGTAAAAGTTGCGATTTTGCGAAGTCGTGGCAACGATTTGGCAACAAAATTTCATGATTTATAAGATAGAGCGAACTGATTTCATCAAAATCAGTTCGCTTTTTAAGGATACGAGCAATTGAAACTCGATGAATTTTGTTATCATGAGATAAAGCATCACCGATGTGGGGAAGTAACAGTATGGCATGGAAGGCGACCATATCACTCCGTGGCATGACGGCGGTAAAACAGACATACAAAACTGTCAAATGCTTTGCCGTGAATGTAACAGAAGAAAAAGCGGACTGTAAACGCAAGGTTCCTGACGATGAAATACGAAACAGACAAAAAGGAGTGATGAGCAGTGAGCATGAATGCTGTTTATTCTATTTTAACAGACTATTTTAACAGAGCCAATCACTTTTTTACATTCGGTCTCAATTTTATTGTAACACTACAAAAAATGCAGTATAATTTTCAAAAAAAGCTTGACAAACGGAGTTTGATATGATATAATGTGTAAAGTGATTTGCTTTACACCATTGGAGGCGAGAACCGGATGTTTGAAAAGAACCTTGAAATTGGGGTTTTGTTGGATTTTTACGGCGACGTGCTGTCCGAACGCAAACGGATGGTGTTGGATTGTTATTATAACAATGATCTTTCTTTGGCAGAGATTGCCGAGGAATTGGGCATTTCCAGACAAGGGGTTCGGGAGTTGATTAAAAAATCCGCCGATGAACTGCTTTTTTATGAGGAACGATTGGGACTTGCAAAACGGTTTCGGACCGTGCAGGGACAGGTCGGCTCATTGTTGAACATGATGGAGGAACGACAGGTTCCGCAGGAAATCATAACGGAAGCACAAAGATTATTGGAAACCGTAAGAGGATGAAACGGATTCATTTGATGGGAAGGAGGTACAGGGATGTTTGAAAGTCTTGGAGAAAAACTGAATAATGCTTTCAAAAAATTTCGCAGCAAAGGAAAATTGACCGAAGCGGATGTGAAGGCGGGAATGCGCGAGATCAAACTTGCGCTTCTTGAGGCAGATGTCAATTTCAAAGTGGTTCGGGAATTTATTAAAATTGTGTCCGAACGTGCAGTGGGTGCCGAAGTGTTGGAATCCTTATTGCCCGCGCAGCAGGTGATTAAAATTGTCAATGAAGAATTGACACGTTTGATGGGCGGCTCACAATCCAAATTGAATATTTCTTCCAAACCGCCTACGGTCATTATGATGGTCGGTTTGCAAGGTGCCGGAAAAACGACGCATGCGGGCAAACTTGCCGGATTGTATAAAAAGCAGGGAAAACGTCCTTTACTGGTGGCATGTGACATCTATCGTCCCGCGGCAATCAAACAACTTCAAGTTGTCGGAGAAAAATTGGAAATTCCCGTGTTTACAATGGGTGATACGGTCTCTCCCGTGAAAATTGCCGAGGAAGGCGTTCGATATGCCGTTCAAAAAGGGTTTGACATGGTGTTTATAGACACGGCGGGGCGATTGCAGATCGATGAATTGTTGATGGACGAATTGAAAAATATCAAAGCGGCTGTGGAACCGTCCGAAATTTTGCTGACTGTCGATGCAATGATCGGTCAGGAGTCGGTCAATGTTGCCGAAACGTTCAACGATTTGTTGGATATTACCGGTGTGATCTTGACAAAATTGGATGGCGACACAAGAGGCGGTGCGGCACTTTCCATTCGCTACGTTACCGGAAAACCCATCAAATTTGTCGGGACGGGTGAGAAGTTGGATACCATTGAACCGTTCTACCCGGATCGTATGGCTTCTCGTATTTTGGGAATGGGTGATGTCCTGACGTTGATTGACAAGGCGCAAGCGGCATACGATGAGAAGCAAGCGGCAGAGTTGGAGCAAAAAATGCGCCAACAGACGTTTACTTTGGATGATTATTTGGCACAGCTTGCTCAATTGAAGAGTATGGGAAATTTGGAGCAATTGATGGGGATGATGCCGGGAATCAAACCGGGTGCATTGAAAGATGCGAAGATCGATGAATCTGTTTTAACGCGAACAGAGGCGATCATTCATTCGATGACTCCATACGAACGGGAAAAGCCGGATCAGATCAATGCTTCTCGAAAAAAGCGGATTGCGGCAGGCTCCGGTACCACCGTGGAAGATGTCAACAAATTATTGAAACAATTTGATCAAATGCTGAAAATGATGAAACAATTCAGCAGCATGGGCAAGACCAAACAGGGCAAGAAAATGCTCGGTAGAATGAAGATGCCATTCTGATTTTACCGTTCATTCATAAAAAACAATATATTTTGGAGGAAACAAATCATGGCAGTAAAAATGAGATTGACCAGAATGGGTGCGAAAAAGGCTCCTTTCTATCGTGTAATCGTGGCAGACAGCCGTTCTCCCAGAGACGGTCGCTTCATCGAAGAGATCGGATATTACAATCCGTTGACCGAGCCGGCAGAAATCAAAATCGATGCCGATAAGGCAAAGAAGTGGCTCGGAAACGGTGCGCAACCGACCGAAACCGTCAAGTCCTTGCTGAAGAAGAGCGGCATTGTTGACTGAACTGTTTCGGTAAAGGAGATCTGAAATGATGAACCTGCAAGAAACGTTACTTGACATTGCCAAGGCGATCGTTGATTCTCCGGATGAAGTCAAAGTGACGCAGGAAGAGGATGAAACGACCATCACGCTCACTCTGACGGTGGCACCCGACGACATGGGCATGGTGATTGGCAGACACGGCAGAATCGCAAAAGCGATTCGTACCGTTATCAAGGCTGCTTCCGTCAACAGCGGGAAAAAGGTCAATGTCGATATTCGATAAATCTTTTGATCGCTTCAAAAATCGAATAGAATACACATAAAAAAGAATCGACAGGATCCGTTTGCGGATCTGCCGATTCTTTTTTTGTTGTAATGATGATAGTATTATTGCAACAATGCTTTCCAATAGCAACTTCCGTCCTCACGCTTTACAAAAATACCTGTGTAAACATCGGAGGTTTGTTTCTCATCGGAGAGGGTAAATCGCATACGATAGGTGTTTTCCGTTTCTTCCACGTCGATGACCGTAACGGAAGTCCGGCAATCACGGATTTGGACTGCGGAGGTATAGGATTTTGCACGAACGAGATAAGTAAACGCATCGCCGTTTTGATGTGTGACAGATGTTCCTCCGAAATAGCGGTAAACGGCGTTTTCAAAGTCGGAGGCGGGAATCAGAGTAGAAAGGATTGTATGCGGATAGGCTGTTTGCGCAGTGGCAAGCAAGGATTTGTTTCCGGTGTAAACGGTATAATTGTTCCGCAACAGATCGTTCAGGATGGTGTCACGATACAGTTCCACCGCTTGCGAAGCTCCCTGAAAAGGTTGCAAAGATACGTTGTCGGTAACCAGTAAGTTGACCAATTCGCTTAACTCGGATGCAACATTGCAGGTTGGTGTCAAAGTTTGTTCGGTGGGTTCCGATACATAATTTTCAACATCCCAGCCGAGGACTTCCAATACCCACAGACGGCTGTTTCCGGCCATGCAGGAAACTAAAAAGACGGTCGATAAAAGAAGGACCAAAATCAACATTGCGGCGCGCCGTTTTCGACGACGATTATATAAGGAATATCTGCGTCTCACAGTCCTTCCTCCTTTCGACTTCATTCTCTATTATTCTATCAGAATCGCAATCATTTGTCAATATCTTTTTTTGATTTTTTTCAATATTTTGTATTTTTAACGAATCAAAAAACACAAGATGTTGAAAAATGTCGTTGATTCTTTTGCTTTTGTCGTATGTGACGAAAACCTATGACAAAAATAATTTTTACAACAATATCTGTCAGGATAGATTCCTTGCATTTTCCAAACGTGCAGACATGCGTCGTTCGTTTCCCAGGAGTTTGGAAATTACGGATCGCACCACCCGGTCTTGAGTAGCTGTGAGTAGCGTTTCGTATCGGTCAATCGTTTTTTGTTTTTCGGTTATGCCGATATTCAGGAGCGATGTGCAAAGATCGGAAGAATTGGGAATCGGAGGATCATTACGGAGCCGTCCCGCTACATGTAGCTTTCCGTTTCCTCCCAAGGCGAGGATCAATTCTCCCAAAAGACGAAATTGTTTTTGCTCTTCGGTTCCGATCCATTCAAACAGATCGGATAAAAGGCAGTCGTATTCCCGAACGCGGATCGCACGGTAAGTTTGTGTTGCGATGGCAGAAAGAGCATCGTTGCAGCATGGTTCCAATGCGAGTGCGAAGCGAACATCACGGGCGACGCATCCTTTCAGCGGTGGGTGGAAGGATGGGCATTCATCGTTTGCCGATGGCGATGGATTGTAAAAAGACATACACGCCTCCTGCTTTGAAATTTTTGTTCTTTCTCATTTTATGTGAGTAGACGGATCGGTTGTGAAAAAAAGAGTTGAATTTACAAAATGTACTTGAACAGGAGAAGCAAATCGGCTAAAATAAAAACAAATGTAACAGAAAAAAGGAGACCGCGATATGCGAATCCCCATGAAAAACCGCGATTTGCGGCGATATGTATTCAAAAAAACTTTCAAAAGATGTTTGTTCTTCTTTCTTTGGATGGTAGTTTGGTTCGGCGGTGCCATGTTCTACAATGCGGAACATCAAACGTATCCGGAGGAACGGCGCATGACGGGATGGCGATTGACCTTGTTGATGTTTCTGATGTTTGTTGTCGGTTTTCTGCTATTCCGTATGTGGAAAATTTGGACAGAACGAAGTGTTTGCGGAATCATCGAGACTTCCGATCTTTCACATACATATACAACGGCTGATTCGCCGCGTTGCTGTCATGCAGGGGGGTATGAACATCGGCTGAAAAAAACATTACGGATTCGTACCGCAAACGGTTCTCATCAGCGCATTCGATTTGAACAAAAAAACGGTAGCTACCTTTATTATCGTGAAGGGACGGAAGTAATCCGCTTTTACGGGTTACCGTATCCCATTGAGATCGATCGTGAATCGTTCGACGGTTATGTTTGCGTTGCATGCGGACGGCATTCGGATGTTTGGACGGAACGGTGTGTCGAATGCGGTTTTTCATTGGTCGATCCGCGAGATCTGTTTTTACGTTGAGCGATTGTGCAGATGAATGCGTGTACGGTATTCCAACGGTTTTTCGCCGACATTTGCATGGAATACCCGATAAAAATTGGATAGAGATGTGAAGCCGCAGGAGAATGCAATTTCTGCGGCTGTCATTTTTGTGGAAGAAAGCAGTAGTTTGGCATGATCGACTTTTAAGGTGTTCAAAAAATCGGAATAGCTTTTTCCGGTCAAACGTAGGAAGAGGCGACCGAAGTAATTCGGCGTGTAGCCACACAGTTGAGCGGTTTCTTCCAAACTCGGATTTTCTCGAAAATGCATATATAAATGGCGTAATGTCAGTTGTGAAAAGGAAGAAAGATTTTCCTCCGACGGTCGGGTTTCCGGTGCGTTTTTTTCAAGCAGATACAGCAGGTATTCCATCAAGGATGAAATTCCGCCCGTGGTATCGCCTGTTTGATCGATCAGCTCTTCATGAAGTAGGTCAATGATCTGCAGCATTTTGATCAGCAGTGTTTCATCCATGCAGAAGCAAAGATTTCTGCGGTTTTGCAAAAAATGTTCCGTAAAAGAGGATATGGGCAATTCTTCATCAAAAGACAGATTGATCAATTCCAACGGTTCCTCGCAAATGATGTTGTGAAAATCGGCAGGTGCCAAAAAATAGACACACCCGCGTTTCAATTCGTATTCCAATCCATTCAACATTTGCCGTCCGTGTCCGCCCAAGATCAATTCCATTTCAAAATAATCGTGAAAATGAACGCCGGATTCCGATGAGAATATTTTTCGTTCCATGCTGACATGATTGCAAATGTCAACATGATTTTTTGATAAAAACAGTTTTTCGTATTCCATTGCGTTTTCTCCGTGTTTTTATTCTTATTCAATTATATCACAAAAACAGATTTTTGGAAGATTTTTTTCAAAATAACAGAAAAATAGAAATATTTGACAGAAAAATAGAAGATTTTTGAGAGGAAATCCTTTATAATAGCAGTAGTTGTATGAGGATGCAACGATTTTGAACTTTCTATTCTAAGAAACAGAGGAGGCTGTGATGAAAAAAATCTTTTTTGTCGGTAATGCACACTTGGATCCGGTTTGGATGTGGAGATGGCAGGAAGGATCCGCCGAGGCAAAAGCGACGGTGCGCAGCGCATTGGATCGCATGAAGGAATATCCGGATTTCAAATTCGTTTGTTCTTCGGCATCGGTTTATCGCTGGGTGGAGGAGTTCGATCCTGTTATGTTTGAGGAGATCCGGCAACGCATCCGTGAGGGACGATGGATTGTGGTCGGCGGTTGGTTTGTTCAGCCGGATTGCAATTTGCCGTCCGGAGAAGGGTTTGCGCGGCAGAGTTTGTATTCGCAACGATATTTTCTGGAGAAGTTCGGAGTCACCGCACAGATCGGTTATAATGTCGATTCGTTCGGTCACAATGGAATGATGCCTCAAATTTTGAAAAAATCGGGCATGGATTCTTATATTTTCATGCGTCCAGGAGAACATGAAAAAGCGATGCCGTCCGGCGTTTTTCGTTGGCGTTCACCGGACGGATCCGAAGTTGCCGCTTTTCGGATTCATGAATTTTATGCGCAAAATTTCGGAACGTCCGAGGAATTGGAAACGCATTTGAACCATTTGGAACAGGCATTTGAGCCGTTTGATTGTGCCATGCTGTTTTACGGTGTCGGAAATCACGGCGGCGGACCGACCAAGCGCAATATCGAATTGATCTTGCAATATCGTAAAGATCATCCGGAACGGGAAGTCATCTTTTCGGATATTGCCGATTGCTTTGCCGAATTGCAAAAGCAATCGAATCGGATACCGGTACACAGCGATGATTTGCAGCATCATGCGTCCGGATGTTATTCTGCTGTTTCGGCAGTGAAAACGGCGATCCGGACTGCCGAAAATACATTGCTTTCGGCAGAGGCATGCAACATGATGGCGGCATATTTGGTGCAAAAGCCGTTCGCGACCGCCGAGCTGGCACAGGCGTGGCAGAATGTACTGTTTTGTCATTTCCATGATATTGCCGGCGGCTGTGCGATTCAGGATGCATATGCGGATGCTTCCTATATGCTGTCGGAAAGCCGTTCCGTTGCCGAGCGACTGAAAAACGGCTCCCTGCAGACGGTTTCTTGGGCGATCAACACCGCCGATGCTTCGCGCGGATACCCCATTGTATTGTTCAATTCCAATCCGTTTGATGTGGAGGAAGTGGTACAGATCAATCAAGAAGTTATGGGCTGTATAACCGACGGGAACGGACAACGGATTCCGCATCAGCATGTTCATTCGCAGACGAGTGCTTGTTATGCGCGTCAGGACACTGTTTTTGTTGCCAAAGTTCCGGCTATGGGATATGCTACTTATTATCAAAAATCCGAAGTACCGGGTGATTGTACGTCACCCTCCCCGGTCCATGCAGACGGAACGATATTGGAAAATGAGTTATTGCGTGTGGAATTTGAGGAGCATAGCGGATGTTTGCGTTCTGTTTTTCGGAAGTGTGACGATTTTGAAATGTTGAACGGGCGCGGTGCGATTCCCATCGTGATTGACGAGTTTGAACACGATACATGGTCGCATGGCATGAACTTTTTCAACAAGCGTGTCGGAACTTTTGGTGATGCAACCGTCAAGGTGGTGGAGAACGGTCCCGTGCGCGCAACCGTTAAGGTGACAAGCCGTTATGGAAATTCTGTATTGACACAGTACTTCAGTTTGCGTGCCGGAGGCGATCAATTGGAGGTACGCGCCGAGATTGATTGGCATGAAAAGCACAAAATGTTAAAGTTGGCATATGAAACCGCATTGACCGATGCGCCGCGTGCCTACTATGAGATTCCGTTCGGTGTGATCGAACGTCCTGCCGATGGTGAAGAAGAACCGGGATACCGTTGGGTGGCGGTTGCGGATGCAAACACCGGGTATGCTTTACTCAATTCCAATAAGTACAGCTTTTCGGTGGAAGGGAATACCCTGTTTTTGACGGTCGTGCGCAGTCCGCTGTATGCCGATCACGGCAAAGAACGGGACGAGGAATGTGTTTTTACCGATCAAGGTGTGCATCAATTTTCTTATGTGTTCCGTGAAGCAAAAAAAGACGATTGGGGAATGTTGATACGTCCCGCTCGTCAACTCAATACGCCGGTGACCGTCATTTTGGAAAACAATCACAGCGGCAGTCTTGAGGATTCCTTCCGAGGAATTGATTGCTCTGCGGCGAATGTACAGATCAGCACGTTGAAGCGGAGTGAGGACGGATGCGGAACGGTGCTCCGTTTATATGAGACCGACGGTGTTTCCGTCGAATGCACCGTGGGCGGTGCATTGTTACCGAAACCGTTACAGGCGATGTTGACGCCTTACAGCGTCAATACGTATTATCTGGCAGACGGGGCGGATGAATGGAAAGAAGTCTTGATGACGGAGTTGGATGCCGAAAATTCGTAAAAAAATCAAAGCGGGTGAATCGATTGCAGATTCATCCGCTTTTGACCGTGATCGTGTTATTTTTGTTCGTTGATTTTGTCGATGGCGGTACGATAGCCGCTGCCGTATTTGAGGCATTTGCTCACGCGACTGATTGTGGCGGTACTGATACCGATGGAATGGGAAATATCTTGGTAGTTCAGCCCTTTATCCAACAAAAATGCGGCATCCATTCGTTGCGCCATATCTTGCAGTTCCTGAATGGTGCAAAGATCTTCAAAAAACGCATAACAATCCTCGGTAGTTTGCAGATTCAATATGATGCGGAACAAACGGTCAAGGGATTCCGACTCTATGTTTGACATATCCAGTTAACTCCTTTATATGTTTTGATATAGCAATTTTACCATGCTGTTGTGATAAAATCAAGGGATTGTGTGACAGTTTACAAAAAATTTATTTTTGCCACATACCGATTTGGGATGCCGGAATGCTTGTATGATTGCGCTCGAACGGATGGTGCGAACACGATTTTCAAGGCGAAAAAAGACAATTTTGACTTGACAAAGCGGAACACATATGGTATAATATTTCTGTTGTTGGGATTTCTGCGACTGACGGATAATTGTGGGGAACCACAGTGGAACAGAAATCTGCTATAATGCCGACCGTCTGGGCGCACTTTTTCCTGATGGGATCAGTGTGCCCTTTTATTTTTTGAATTGAAAAAGGAGATTTGCATGATGAAAAAAGTCGGGATCGTAATGGGAAGTGCCAGTGATTTGCCTGTTGTCAAAAAGGCAATCGATACATTGAAGTCTTTGGAAATTCCATATGAGGTTCATGTTTATTCCGCACACCGAACCCCTGCCGAAGCGGCGGCGTTTGCCTCTGACGCGCGCAAAAACGGTTTCGGTGTCATGATTGCGGCTGCCGGCATGGCGGCACATTTGGCAGGTGCCGTGGCGGCGCAAACAACGCTTCCCGTGATCGGTATTCCGTGCAAATCTTCTAATTTGGATGGGTTGGACGCATTGCTGTCTACCGTACAGATGCCGTCCGGAATTCCGGTTGCAACGGTTGCAATCGACGGTGCAACCAATGCCGCATTGCTGGCGGCGCAGATTTTGGCACTTTCCGATGACGCTTTGGCGACCAAATTGGAAGAAAAGCGTACAGCCGATGCGGCAGCGGTATTGGCAAAAGATTCGGAACTTGCGGCTGAGTTGAACAAGTAATTCAATTTTCCAAGGAGGCATATATATGGGTGGATATTTTGGTGCGGTTTGTCGTGAAGATGTTATCTCCGACGTGTTTTTCGGAACCGATTATCATTCGCATCTCGGAACCAAACGCGCGGGAATCGCTGTCTATGATCAAGATATCGGTTTACAGAGAGAGATCCATAATATCGAGAATGCACCGTTTCGCACAAAATTTGAACACATCTTCGGTGAAATGCAAGGAAATGCGGCTGTGGGGTGTATCAGTGACCATGATCCGCAACCTCTGTTGATCAATTCCAAACTGGGAACGTATGCGATCTGTGTTGTCGGTATTGTCAACAACAGCGATGCGTTGATTCAACAGTATCTTGCTACCGGATGCGGACATTTTAATGCAATGACCGGCGGAAAAATCAACACCACGGAATTGGTGGCGGCTTTGATCGGGACCAAAGAAACCTTTGCCGACGGGATTCGCTTTGTGCAGGAATCCATCGAGGGAACGGCATCCATTTTGATTCTGACCGATTACGGAACAATCATTGCGGCACGGGACCGCTTCGGACGGTTGCCGATGATCCTCGGGAAAAATGAATCCGGTTATTGTGTTGCTTTTGAATCGTTTTCCTATCAAAAGTTAGGATATACGGATGAGCGTGAGTTGGGACCTGCCGAGATCGTGGAGTTATCGGCTGACGGTGTTGTTCAGCTGTCGCCTCCCAGGAAAGAAATGCGGATTTGTGCATTTCTGTGGTCGTATTACGGGTATCCGAATGCGACATATGAAGGGGTGAATGTGGAGGCCATGCGGTATCACAACGGAGAGTTGCTTGCCAAACAGGACAGTGAGATCGGCAATAATCGTGACATTGATTATGTGGGAGGGGTACCGGATTCCGGAACCCCGCATGCCATCGGATATGCCAATGCCAGCGGGATCCCGTTCGCAAGACCTTATATCAAATATACTCCCACGTGGTCACGCAGTTTTACACCGAACAACCAGACGGATCGCAATAAAATCGCAAAAATGAAGCAAGTCCCCGTACATGAATTGATCGACGGCAAGAGCCTTTTGTTTGTGGACGATTCCATTGTGCGCGGCACCCAGTTAAAAGAGACCGTGGATTTCCTTTACCAAAACGGTGCAAAAGCGATTCATATGCGTTCGGCTTGCCCACCGATCATGTATTGTTGCAAATATCTTAATTTTTCAAGTTCGACCGGCGAAATGGAGTTGTTGGCAAGACGTGTGATCATGGAGTTGGAAGGAAAAGACGGATTTGATCATCTGGAAGAATACAGCGATGCCTCCACCGAGCGTGGGAAGCGTTTGCGCAAAAAAATTTGCGAAGACATGCATTTCGATTCGTTGGAGTTTCAGTCATTGGACGGAATCGTCAAGGCGATCGGAATGGATCCGTGCAAATTGTGTACTTACTGTTGGAGCGGAAAAGAGTAACGTTTGAGTTTGAACGATCAATCAGGATGATAGATGATAAACGAAAGGATATAATTATGAAAAATTCCAAATCAGAAAGCTATGCTGCGGCAGGCGTGGATATTACCGCCGGATATAAAGCGGTTGAATTGATGAAAAAACACATTGCGCGTACCAAAAACGAAGGATGTTTGGATGATGTCGGCGGATTTGGCGGTTGCTTCGGTCTCAATTTGACCGGTATGGAAGAGCCGGTGCTGGTTTCCGGTACAGACGGTGTGGGTACCAAGTTGCGGTTTGCCATGTTGTTGGATCGGCATGATACCATCGGTATTGATGCGGTTGCCATGTGCGTCAATGACATTATTTGTTGCGGTGCCAAACCGTTGTTCTTTTTGGATTATATTGCATGCGGGAAAAATCATCCCGAAAAAATCGCATCGATCGTATCCGGCGTTGCGGAAGGGTGTGTACGTTCCGGTTGTGCGCTCATCGGCGGTGAAACTGCCGAACATCCCGGAATGATGCCGGAGAATGATTATGATATTGCCGGATTCAGCGTCGGCATTGTGGATAAAAAGAAGATGTTGGATAACTCCCAGACAAAGGTGGGTGATGTCATCATCGCTTTGGCATCCAGCGGCGTTCATTCCAACGGATTTTCGTTGGTGAGAAAGGTGTTTGATGTGGAACACAATTCCACATTAACCATGCCGTGCGAAGCACTGGGCGGCGCGTCGATTGCCGAAACGCTGTTGACTCCGACCAAGCTGTATGTTCGGTCGATTTTGGCTTTGTTGGAACAAGTTCATGTTAAAGGAATCAGTCATATCACAGGCGGAGGTTTCTATGAGAATATTCCGCGTTCCATTCCCGACGGACTTTCGGCAAAGATTCAAAAATCAGCGATTAAGGTACTTCCGATTTTCGATTTGATTCAAAAAACCGGAAACATTCCGGAACGGGATATGTATAATACTTTTAATATGGGTGTCGGTATGAGTGTGACCGTTCCCGCTGATGAAGTTGAAACGGCATTGCGCATTTTGCGTGAACAAGGAGAAGATGCCTATGTCATCGGTGAAATCGTCGAGGGCGATTCCGGTGTCATCTTCTGTTGAGGAGCCGATATGGAACAGATCAAGATCGCGGTTTTGGTTTCCGGAGGTGGCACAAATTTACAGGCATTGATCGATGCCGAACATCGCGGGGAACTCGGATCCGGGAAAATCACATTGGTATTGGCTTCCAGAGCCGATGCTTTTGCACTGGAACGTGCCGGTGCCAACGGAATTCCGACGCAAGTGTTGGTGCGGAAAGATTTTACATCCATTGCCGATTATTCTGCGGCGTTGGTTAATGTCCTGAAAACGGCAAAGATCGATTTGGTTGTATTGGCAGGATTTTTGACTATTTTTGATGAACAGATGTATCATGCATTCCCAAACCGTATTTTGAATGTGCATCCCGCACTGATTCCGGCTTTTTGCGGAAAAGGTTTTTACGGTTTGCACGTTCATGAAGCGGCATTGGCAAAGGGGGTAAAAGTATCCGGAGCGACCGTGCACATCGTTACACCGGAATGTGATGCGGGACCGATCGTTTTGCAAAAGGCGGTTGAGGTCAAAGAGGAGGATACGCCGGAATCGCTTCAGCGTCGTATTATGGAGGAGGCAGAGTGGAAACTGCTTCCGCAAGCGGTACGGCTGTTTTGCGACGGAAAGATCACAGTAAAAGATCAGAAAGTGTATATCAAAGGAGAATGATCGATGAAAGTTTTAACTATTGCACAGGAATTGCAATCTTTGGCTTATCACGGCAGAGGAATCCTGATTGGAAAAAGTGCAGACGGTCAGAAGGCGGTCACGGCTTATTTTATTATGGGCAGAAGCGAAAACAGCCGCAACCGTGTATTTGTTGCCGAAGGAGAGGCTTTGCGCACGAAAGCATATGATGAATCCAAAATGATTGATCCGCACCTGATCATCTATTATCCCGTTCGTGTTTTGGGCAATAAGACCATTGTGACCAACGGGGATCAGACGGATACAATCTATGCGTTGATGGATCGTCAAATGACCTTTGAACAGGCACTTCGTACCAGAGAATTTGAGGATGACAAACCGAACTTTACACCGAGAATTTCAGGCATCATTCATTGTGAAAACGGTGGAATGAATTATGCGATGTCGATTTTGAAGAGTGCTGAAGGAAATGATGCTTCCTGTGAGCGGTTTACTTACGCATATTCCGATCCGATTGCCGGAAGAGCAAAGTTTATTCATACCTACAACGGTGACGGCAATCCGTTGCCGTCTTTTGAGGGGGAACCGAAAACGTTGGAATTGCCGAATGTCGAGATTGACGAGCTGACAGATTTGATTTGGAATCATTTGAATGAGGAGAACAAAGTTTCCCTGTTTGTCAGATATATTGATCTTGCAAGCGGTCAAAGTGAGACCAGAGTCGTTAATAAAAATGGTTGAGGTATTGAGCGATGAAAGAATTTGAATTGAAATACGGTTGTAATCCCAATCAAAAACCTGCGAAGATCTATATGCAAGGCGGCGGTGAATTGCCCATTGAGATCCTTTGCGGGAGACCCGGATATATCAATTTTTTGGATGCGTTTAACTCATGGCAATTGGTTAAAGAATTAAAGGAAGCATTGGGACTTCCCGCAGTTTCCTCCTTTAAGCATGTGAGCCCCACGTCGGCGGCGGTTGGAATTCCGTTATCCGATCGCTTGAAAAGAGCTTGTTTTGTGGATGATATAGAGGGGTTGGATGAGTCGCTGTTGGCGTGCGCTTATGCCAGAGCCAGGGGCACCGACAGAATGTGTTCTTTCGGCGATTGGGTTGCGCTGTCCGATGTTTGCGATGTGACGACGGCACAGCTGATCAAGCGTGAGGTTTCGGACGGCGTGATCGCTCCCGGATACGAGCCGGAGGCTTTGGAAATTCTCAAAACGAAGAGAAAAGGAAACTATAATATCGTCCAAATCGATCCCGATTATGTTCCGGCGGAGATCGAGACCAAACAAGTTTTCGGGATCACGTTCCAACAAGGGCGGAACAATTTCAAAATTGATCGTTCGTTGTTGTCTCATTTGGTTACGGAATGTCAGGATTTGCCGGAAACTGCCGTTCGAGATCTGATCGTTTCTCTAATCACATTGAAATATACGCAGTCCAATTCGGTATGCTATGCCGTGGACGGTCAAGCGATCGGCGTCGGTGCGGGACAGCAATCCAGAATCCACTGTACCAGATTGGCGGGCGGAAAAGCCGACACATGGTTTTTGCGGCAACATGATAAAGTGCTGAATTTGCCCTTTTTGCCGACTTTGGGACGTCCCGACAGAGATAACGTGATCGATGGCTATATCAATCAGAATGAGGAAGATGTTTGTGCCGACGGCGTTTGGCAAAACTATTTTACGGAGAGACCGGAACCGTTCTCCCGTGAAGAGCAAGCTGCTTATTTGGCAACCGTCGATGGAGTTGCATTGGGGTCCGATGCCTTTTTCCCATTCAGTGATAACATTGAACGTGCATGGCGCAGTGGTGTGCGATACATTGCCGAACCCGGTGGATCGATTCGCGACGATGCCGTAATCGCATGTTGTAATCATTACGGAATGACGATGGCATTTACCGGAATGCGGCTTTTCCACCATTAAGGAGAACGGATGTATGAAGATTATGGTTGTTGGCGGTGGCGGCAGAGAGCATGCCATCATTAAAAAGTTAAAAGAAAATGCACAGGTAAGTGAAATTTATGCTTTGCCCGGAAACGGCGGAATTTCGGCGGATGCCGTATGTGTGCCGATCGGTGCAAAAGAGATCGACAAGATCACGGAATTTGCTGTTGCCAATCAGATTGATTATGCTGTTGTTGCACCGGACGATCCGTTGGTCTTGGGGGCTGTGGATGCTTTGGAAGCAAGGGGAATCCTATGTTTCGGTCCGCGTGCCAATGCTGCGATCATTGAAGGCAGCAAAGTCTTTTCCAAAAATTTGATGAAAAAATACGGAATCCCGACGGCACGATACGAAGTTTTCGATCGGATGGACGATGCGTTGGCTTATCTGGAAACGGCACCCATTCCCACCGTCATCAAAGCCGATGGCTTGGCTTTGGGAAAAGGTGTTATCATTGCAATGACTCGTGAGGAAGCGAAAGACGCGGTTCGATCCATGATGGAGGATAAGGTGTTCGGTACCAGCGGAGATCATGTGGTGATTGAAGAATTTTTGACCGGACCGGAGGTTTCCGTGCTGTCTTTTACCGACGGGCGGACAGTTGTGCCGATGGTATCTTCCATGGATCACAAGCGTGCGGGGGACAATGACACCGGCTTAAATACCGGCGGAATGGGAACGGTGGCTCCCAATCCGTATTATACGAAGGAAGTCGCTGAACGTTGTATGCGGGAGATCTTTTTACCCACGGTTCAAGCGATGAATGCCGAAGGCAGAACTTTCAAAGGATGTTTGTATTTCGGATTGATGTTGACGGATGACGGTCCGAAGGTGATTGAATATAATTGTCGTTTCGGAGATCCGGAGACACAAGTCGTTCTTCCGTTGTTGAAAAGCGATCTGTTGACGGTCATGCAGGCAACGACCAACGGAACATTGGAATCTTGTCAGGTAGAATTTGCCGATGCGCATGCTTGTTGTGTCGTCATGGCATCCGAAGGGTATCCCGTTGCTTATGAAAAAGGGTATGAGATCGACATTCCGGCTGACATTGCACCGAGTGTTTATGCTGCGGGTGTGACGTTAAAGGATGGAAAGCAGGTCACGGGCGGAGGTCGAGTGCTTGGGGTGACGGCGGTTGCCGATACGCTCAAGGGGGCAATTGATGCCGCTTATGAAAAGGTTGGTCAGATCAAATTTGCAAATGCGTATTACCGTCACGACATCGGTGCGCGCGCTTTACGGGCAGGAGGTAAATAATCGGTATGGTATATAGAGTTTATGTAGAAAAAAGAGCCGAACTGGCACACGAGGCGAACGCACTGCATGCGGAACTGAATCATCTGCTTGGCATCAACAGTTTGAATTCCGTTCGTGTTTTGAATCGTTACGATGCCGAAAAAATTACGCCGGAATTGTTTGAAGAAGCGGTTCGTTCCGTTTTTTCCGAACCGCAGTTGGATGTGGTTTCTTCCGAGTTGCCGCAACGGGCGAATGAAGTAGCGTTTGCAGTGGAGTATTTACCCGGTCAGTTCGATCAAAGAGCCGATTCGGCGGCGCAGTGTATCCAGATCATTTCTCGCGGCGAACGTCCGCTCATTCGTACCGCAAAAGTATATTTATTGGGCGGAGATTTGAAGGATGCCGATCTTGCGGCAATCAAAAAATACGTGATCAATCCGGTGGAAGCGCGGGAAGCGTCCATGGAACTTCCTGCAACATTGAATGTGCAGTATGAGATCCCGACATCCGTGGCAACGCTGGATGGCTTTTGCCAATTGGATGCTGACGGGTTGACGGCATTTGTTCGTGATTACGGTCTTGCAATGGATGTGGATGATATTGCGTTTTGTCAAGCATATTTCCGTTCCGAAAAAAGAGATCCCACGATTACCGAGATTCGCATGATTGATACGTACTGGTCGGATCATTGCCGTCACACCACTTTCAATACAACCATTGACAACGTTCGATTTGAAGACGAGTTGTTGGAAAAGACGTATCGGGAATATTTGGAGACCAGAACGCGGTTGGGAAGAACCAAACCCATCAATTTGATGGACATCGGTACATTGGCAGGCAAATATTTGAAGTCTTGCGGCAAATTGGATCGGTTGGACGAGTCCGAAGAGATCAATGCTTGCACAGTTAAGATGGAAGTGGAGATCGACGGTGTGAAGGAGCCGTGGTTGCTTTTGTTTAAGAATGAAACGCATAACCACCCGACCGAAATTGAGCCGTTTGGAGGTGCCGCAACTTGTATCGGCGGAGCCATTCGAGATCCGTTGTCCGGGCGTTCCTATGTTTATGCCGCTATGCGTGTGACCGGCGCGGCGGATCCGACGGTTCCCGTTTCCGAGACCATTCCCGGAAAACTTCCGCAACGTAAGATTGTTCAAACTGCGGCGGCGGGATATTCTTCCTACGGAAACCAAATCGGTCTTGCAACCGGTATTGTGAATGAGTTGTATCATCCTGGATATGCGGCAAAGCGCATGGAGATCGGCGCGGTCATTGCGGCGGCACCGGCTTCCAATGTGCGTCGGGAATGCCCTGAAGACGGTGACATTGTAATCCTGTTGGGCGGGCGAACCGGACGTGACGGGATTGGCGGTGCGACCGGTTCTTCCAAAGCTCACAACGCACATTCCGTAGAAACTTGCGGTGCCGAAGTTCAAAAGGGAAATGCACCGGAGGAAAGAAAATTGCAACGGCTGTTCCGTAATGCCGAAGCATGCCGCATGATCAAACGATGCAATGATTTCGGTGCAGGCGGTGTCTCTGTTGCTGTCGGTGAGCTGGCAGACGGATTGGATATTGATTTGAATGCCGTACCGAAAAAATATGAAGGATTGGACGGAACGGAACTTGCCATCAGTGAATCGCAGGAAAGAATGGCAGTTGTCGTGGAAGCGGCAGATGTCGAACGGTTTTGTGCACTGGCAAATGCCGAAAATTTGGAAGCGACCGTGGTTGCACGCGTGACGGAAGAACCGAGATTGCGCATGCACTGGAATGGAAAGACCATTGTGGATGTGTCCCGTGCATTCCTCAATTCCAACGGTGCCGAAAAACATATTGATATTGCTCCTGCAAAAATTGAAGATTATCGAAAAGTCCTTCCGACGGATTTTGAGACCGGATACCGCGATTTGGTGTCGGATTTGAATGTTTGTTCTACCAGAGGATTGTCCGAACGGTTTGATTCTACCATCGGTGCCGGAACGGTTTTGATGCCGTTTGGCGGAAAATATCAGCGCACGCCCATCCAGGCAATGGTCAATAAAATTTCGGTCGAGCAAAAGCATACCGATACCTGTTCCTATATGGCATGGGGCTACAATCCTTATCTGACGGAAAAGAGTCCTTACCATGGTGCTTATCTTGCCGTGGTCGAGAGTGTTTCCAAATTGATTGCGACAGGTGCTTCTTTTGAGGATGTTTATTTGTCCTTCCAAGAATACTTTGAAAAGCCTTTGAAAGATGCAAAACGCTGGGGCAAGCCGATGGCAGCTTTGCTCGGTGCATTCAAAGCACAATTGGATCTCGGTATTGCCGCGATTGGCGGAAAAGACTCCATGAGCGGTTCCTTTGAACAGTTGGATGTTCCGCCTACGTTGGTATCTTTTGCCGTTACGACCGGAAAAACGGGTGAGGTCGTAACCAATGAGATGAAGGCTGCAGGACATCGGTTGATTTTGGTGTCCCCGTCGTATGATGTAAACGGCTTGCCCGATCCGACCTCTCTGAAGGAGGTTTATGAGACGGTGACCGAACGGATGCGCAAAGGGGAAGTGTATGCCGCTTATACGCCGACCTTTGGCGGGGTTGCCGAAGCGGTTTATAAAATGTGTATCGGAAACGGTTTGAGTTTTTGTTTTGATTCGTCCTTGACGATTGAAGATCTGTTTGCTTACCGTTACGGCTCGTTCCTGTTGGAAGTGGATGGCAATGCCGACGGCAAGTGTATCGGTATTGTTACGGATGACGGATACTTGACTTACGGAGCTCGGAAGCTTTCGATGCAAGAACTGTCCGCACGCTATGAAGGCAGATTGGAGAGTGTTTATCCTTGCATGGAAGCAAAAACCGCAAACACGTTGGAGGCATTTTCTTATCGCGGTCAAAGTCGGATCGCACCCGCTGTCAAGACGGCACGTCCGAAAGTTTTGATCCCCGTATTTCCGGGTACCAACTGCGAATTCGATACTGCCAAAGCGATGCGGGATGCAGGGGCTGAAGCCGAAATTTTTGTGATCAATAATTTGACTTCGGACGGGATTGCCGAGAGTGTGGAACAGTTTGCAAAGAAACTGTCTGCATCGCAAATGGTCTTCATTCCCGGAGGATTTTCCGGCGGGGATGAACCGGACGGTTCCGGTAAGTTTATCATGGCGTTTTTCCGTAATGCGGCTGTGCGCGATGAAGTACACAATCTGTTAAATCGCCGCGACGGTTTGATGGCGGGAATTTGTAACGGATTTCAAGCTTTGATCAAGTTGGGGTTGGTTCCGTACGGTAAGATTATGGATACCGATGCGACATGCCCGACGTTGACCTTTAATACCATTGCACGCCATCAGTCCAAACTGGTTCGGATCCGCGTGGCAGCCAACAAGTCGCCGTGGCTTTCCGGTACGGAGGTCGGAGAAATCTACACGGTTCCGATTTCTCACGGCGAAGGACGCTTTTTGGCATCCGAAGAATTGATTCGCACCCTTGCCGCCAACGGTCAAATTGCTACCCAGTATGTTGATCTTGACGGACGTGTGACCGATGATATTCGCTTCAACCCCAACGATTCGGCGTTCGCCATTGAAGGAATTACTTCCCCGGATGGCAGAGTGTTCGGTAAAATGGGACACAGTGAGCGTTTGGGTACCGGACTTTATCAAAATGTAATTGGACAGTACGATATGAAACTGTTTGAATCTGCAGTGAATTATTTCCGCGGACGGGAGTGATCAGAATGGCATATTTATCCGATATTGAAATTGCACAGCGTGCAAAAATGAGTCCCATTACAGAGATTGCAAAAACAGTCGGGTTGGATGAGGACGCTCTGGAATTGTATGGAAGATATAAGGCAAAGGTGGATGCATCCGTTCTAAAAGACGGCAACCGCAAAAACGGGAAGTTGGTGTTGGTGACTGCAATCACACCGACACCTGCCGGAGAAGGAAAAACCACAACGACCATCGGTCTTGCCGACGCGATGCGTCGCATCGGCAAGAATTGCGTGGTTGCATTGCGGGAACCGTCCTTGGGACCTGTGTTCGGAATTAAAGGCGGTGCGGCAGGTGGCGGATATGCGCAGGTGGTTCCCATGGAGGAGATCAATTTGCACTTCACGGGAGATTTTCACGCCATCGGTGCGGCAAACAATCTGCTGGCAGCCATGCTGGATAATCACATCTATCAAGGCAATACTTTGAATATTGATCCGCGACGCATTACATGGAAGCGGTGCGTGGATATGAATGATCGCCAACTCCGCTTTGTGACCGACGGATTGGGTGGTCGCGTCAACGGTGTTCCGCGAGAGGACGGTTATGATATTACCGTTGCTTCCGAAATTATGGCGGTATTCTGTTTGGCAAGTTCCATCAGTGATCTGAAGGAGCGGTTGTCCCGTATTGTGGTTGCATATACCTATGACGAAAAGCCGGTAACAGCCGGAGATCTGAAGGCGGTTGGTGCGATGGCGGCATTGTTAAAAGACGCTCTCAAGCCGAACCTTGTGCAAACGTTGGAGGGGACTCCGGCATTTGTGCATGGCGGTCCGTTTGCCAACATTGCGCACGGATGCAACTCGGTCATTGCCACCAAGATGGCAATGAAACTCGGCGAGTATGCCGTGACCGAGGCGGGATTCGGTGCCGATCTGGGTGCTGAAAAATTCCTTGACATTAAATGTCGGATGGCGGGACTGAATCCGGACGCTGTTGTAATGGTTGCTACGGTTCGCGCACTCAAGATGCACGGCGGAGTTGCCAAAAGCGATTTGAGTACGGAAAATACGGCGGCGGTCGAACAGGGGATCCCGAATCTTTTGCGCCACGTTTCCAATATCAAAAATGTGTACGGTCTTCCTTGCGTGGTGGCATTGAATCGTTTCCCGACCGATACCGATGCTGAAATTGCGGTGGTGATTGAAAAATGTCGGGAGCTTGGCGTAAATGTGGCATTGTCTACCGTTTGGGCAGATGGCGGTGCCGGAGGCATTGCTTTGGCTGAAGAAGTGGTACGTCTTTGCGAGGAGCCGCACGAATTTCGGTTTGCCTATGATACCGATGCTTCCATTGAAGAAAAAATCAATACCGTTGTACGGCGCATTTACGGAGGGAGCGGCGCGGCGTTTACTCCTGCTGTAAAAAAAGAGATCGCCAAATTGGCATCCTTGGGCTTTGATCGCCTGCCTGTCTGCATGGCAAAAACGCAGTACAGCTTTTCCGATGATGCGACCAAACTCGGTGCGCCGAACGATTTTATTGTGACGGTGCGGAATGTTAAAGTCAGTGCCGGTGCAGGGTTTATCGTTGCGCTGACAGGTGATATTATGACGATGCCCGGATTACCGAAGATACCTTCGGCTGAACGCATCGACGTTGACGAAGACGGAAAAATTACAGGATTGTTCTGAGCCGCCTTTGCGAAAAATCAAAAATCCCCGAATCGTGCAAAGTAGCATGATTCGGGGATTTTTAATGGTTTTGGCAGTGTTTTCTGTCAAATACAGAGTTCCAAACCGTCGGAGGCAACCAAGATCCCGTGCGGTTCCATTGCCCGACACAGCGTTTGGTGATCTGTGTGCAGGGTGCGCGCCATGTGGCTGATGCAAAAACGTCTGACGCTGTCTCGGAGCGTTTTTTGCATTTCCAAAACCATGTTGAGGTTGTTGTGTTCAAAAATACGATAATCACCGTCACAAAAGCCGATGGTCGCATCCAAAACGGCAACATCGGGATGATATTGCAGAATCGCCTGCACTTCCTCATAGAGCAACCACGCGCCGTCCAACCCGTAAAACAGTGTGTGTGTTTCGTCGCTGATGAGGTAATGCAGTGTTTTTTCGCATGTCGAATGATTTCCATGATAGGCACGAACGGTATAAAGACCGAGCTGTACGGTCTCATTGGCTTCCGGCTCGATCAGCTTTGCGCCCGTTTGCATCAGTCGTTCCAATGTTTGTATGCAGAAATGGTCACCGTGTTTGTGCGTGATTAGGATGTAGCGGATCGCTTTCGGATCTTTTCCGAATTCCGATAAAGCATCGAATACTTGCGGTCCCGGATCGATCAGGAGTGTGTCATCGATCAGGGCAGAGGAG
Organism: uncultured Ruminococcus sp.; assembly: GCA_964624685.1. GTDB lineage: Bacteria > Bacillota > Clostridia > Oscillospirales > CAG-272 > UMGS1865. The sequence continues at coordinate 30,366 of CAZUYA010000008.1, forward strand.
AGACGGCGAAATTCCGTCATTCCCGCTTCTCTTTGGAGCGGCCAGTCAGCCGCTCCCGTACCCAAAAAGGTCAGTTTCATCTGTGTTTCTCCGTGTTTGTGTGTGAACGTTATTTTCCCGCAATCAGTTGTTTGGTTCTTTGATTGAAGAGAACCAGATCGAAATACGGATGGATCGCCGGTTCCACCTCGGAAAGATAGTCTATCATTCCATCAAGAAGTCGATTGGCACGTTCGGTATCGTTCTTTGAGAGTGCCACATAGATCGGCGCAAGACGCTTGCAATATTCTCCGTGGTACGTGAGGATCCGCCACGATTCGGAATGACATGGATCGGCAAGTGTGCAATGCGCGGCAACAGTGTCGGAAAATGCGTCAACGACGCTCGGAACGGTTGCGATCCGATTTCCGATCGCTTCATTACCGATAATGCCGGCGTGTTGGGCGTTTTCGTCTGCCGCACCCGTGTCTTGCGCTACGATGCTCGTATTTTGAGACAGTGCATCCATGTCAAAGAGGTCGGAAAGGGTTTCCAAATACTTCTTTGCAAGCTTCCAATCGTCGCCGAATGAGGCTTGAAAATAGTCGTCGATAAAGGCTTCCGTGTCAAGTGTTTTGTCAAATTGAAATTCTCCGAGGACAGTATTCGGAAGTCCGGTCGGGAAGAAGGAGCGTTGTGTTTGATCATCCATAATTCCGCCGAATCCCGTGGCTTCCAATGATCGGATGTCGTCGATGATTTTTCTTGTAAAGGTCATGTATCCGGGATCCGCAAAATGATTCGTGTACAGATAATAATCAAACGTGAATTTGGGACCGTCGAAGATTTTTTTCCAACCGTCGAGAAAGGCAAGTCTGACTTCCAAACTGTCGGAAAAACCGTAATTGTTCCGTTTCCATTCGGGAATCCCACCCGGATGTTGCGCATCGTTGTACGGGTTGAATCCGATTGAGCGACGGGTTAAAGCGGTCGTCATAATAAATCTGTTTGGGTTGTTCAGTTTTTCGCTGACCGGAGGCCAGAGCGTATCGGTGTACATGATGAAAACGATTTTTGCGGGGTTACCGCGTTCGGTCAGTTTTTCGTCCAGTTTGTTCAGCATTTGCACGTACAGATCCGACGGTGTATGCTTGACGCACTCCTCGCACTCGCAATGATTGTTGATGTAATCGGCAAGCCAAAAATGTAGGAAATCGATATAAGGCTTTTGATCCAAATAATCCGCAAGCCAATTGACGACTTTATCCTGAATCCATTCCTGCGATAAACACAGTTCCGTGAAAAAAGGAGAATTGAGGTGAAGTTCTCTTTTTCCGTTGATCATGGCAAACGCCGGTTTGATCTCCTCCGGGACATCATAGTGTTGTCCTGATATCATGTGACGCAAACCGAACGGTTCGTTCAATGCGCCGTGTCCCAATGCATGAAGCTGAAGCCCGCATTTTTTTACAATGTGTTCCAACTCCAGTGCATATGCGCAATATTGCTCATACGGTGGCTCGTCTGCGGCAAGCTTGGTGTTTACGCTGTGCTTATACCAACGGCTCATGTAATTGTACGGGACAATTTGCTCTATCATGAACAGGTTCATATCGACTTTGGGAAGCCATAGGATCGTATCTCTGACATGCTCAAAGCTGACGGCACCCTCAATACATTCACCGCGGAACGGATAATCTGCTTTTTTGCGGAATCGGAAGGAATGAGAACGCATGTCTTTTTGCGGAATGTATTCTCCTTGTTCGCCGGGTCGTACCCAGCGGCAACCGGCTGATTTTAGGTAGTGATAGACTCCCATCAGAACGCTTCTTTCGTTGCTTCCGGCGATATATCCGTGCAAGTGTTCCACCCGAACGTCGATCACATCGTCGATCATGGCATCCGAAATTCCTTCGGTGGAAAGTCCCAACTCCGTGATCAGCCCCAGCAGGATCCCGTCGTCACCGTAACCGATTTGAATGTCGCATGCAATATCGTCCATCTTCCCGAGATAATGCGACAATTCCTCGGCGGCGTAACGCAAGGTTTCGGTATCGTTTGTCACATACAGTATCATATCGTTCCTCCTTGGTTCCGTTCCGAACGAACGGATAATAATGGCATCATTATATCACAAATCCATGGTTTGTCAAGAGAAGTCGGATATTTTGTTTTGGTTATTTTTTTAACAATAACGGTGTTCCGTTTTCGGTTATTCTATGCAAAATCCGTCTGCTGTTTTGCGCAATTCCGCTTGCCAGACACAAACGGTATCCCATCGGATATTCGGCTCGTTTTGATCCCAAGCATGAAAAAAGACAGTTGCTCGATTTTGCTCGCAAACAACCGAACAGTGACCTGCGCCTTGTAACTGTTCATTGGCGGATAAAATCGGTGTGGGATATTTTTTCCAACATCGGCGATCCAACGGATTCTCTCCGACCAATTTCAATAATGCAATGCAGTAATCTTTACACCAAGAACCGGCGGCTGAGTAAGTCAAATAGGATTCTCCGTCGATACAAAAGCCGAATGGACCTTCGTTGATGAACGGCGACTCCGGCTGTCCGGTGGAACCGAGTTTTTCCCAAGGATATTCGGGCGTGGAAATCAAGTATCGCTCGGTAGCCAGTTCAAAAGGATTTTTCATTTCGGCAATGTATAAATTTTGGCAAATATTTTCATCGCCGTCCCAACCAGACCATACAAAATAGTTTTTATTCGATATTCGGAACACTGTTCCGTCGATTGCCCATTTGTCTGTTGGATCGGCGATTTTGCCGTGCATGGTGTAAGGTACTGTCGGATCATCGGAACCGTTTTCCAAAACATACATTCTGTGATGATGGTTGTTTCCGTCGTCACATGCTACATAAATATAGCATTTTTCGTCCCAAATATGCAATTCCGGTGCCCAAAGTTGTTTGGAATAGGCACTGTTTTCTTCCGGTTGATAGACTATTTTTCTGGGAGCATTCATCAGTCCTTCCATTGTGTCGGAACACGAGACGGAAACGGACTCGTTGTCTTCCGTATAACAACGATAGTATCGCTCATGGTATTGAATGACATAAGGATCTCTTGCCTCACAGGGCGTTTTGAAGGAAATAAATTTTTTCATGAACTACCTCCTCTTTTTTCAATAAGAAGTCTATAGAAAATAAACCAGACAAAGCTCTGTTGAACTTTGTCTGGTTTTTGGTGGGGGATGGTGGATTCGGACCACCGAAGTCATCGACAACAGATTTACAGTCTGCCCCCTTTGGCCGCTCGGGAAATCCCCCATATTAAAAGGTTCACTGTGTGAACCCATTGGAGCTGGTGATCGGAGTCGAACCAACAACCTGCTGATTACAAATCAGCTGCTCTGCCATTGAGCCACACCAGCGAAACATGCCCGTCGCTTGCTTTTCCGCTTTCGCAACGATGGTATTATACCATATTCCGTTCGCTTTGTCAAGTCTTTTTTTTGAAAAAAATAATTTTTTTGTCAGGATGATAAAAAAAGCTTGCAATGCCGACGGTTCTGTGGTAAACTATATAAAATTATTGTTTGAAAATCGGAGTATTTTATGAAGCAACGTGAAAATTTGACCTCTCGACTTGGATTCATTTTATTGTCAGCCGGATGTGCCATTGGGCTGGGGAACGTCTATCGCTTTCCGATTATTACGGGAAGCTATGGTGGTGCGTTATTCGTATTGATTTATATTGCATTTTTGATTTTGTTGGGATTTCCGATTATGACTGCCGAATTATCGGTCGGACGTGCCAGTAAGCGGAGTATTGCAACGTCATTTGACGTTTTGGAAAAGCCGGGACAAAAGTGGCATTGGATGAAATTTCTTGGCATTGGCGGCAATTATCTTTTGATGATGTGCTATACGACCATTACCGGATGGATGGTGATGTACTTTTTCAAGTATCTGACCGGTTCCATCGTTCATGAGCATGGGGATCAAGCCTTGAGTGCGGTTTTTACGGGGATGGTCGGCAATCCGTGGACATCTTTGGCGGCAACTGTCGGTGTAATCGCGGTTTGCTTTTTGATCTGTTCGTTAGGACTGCAAAAAGGTGTGGAACGCATCACAAAAGTGATGATGCTGGCTTTATTTGTGTTGATGATCGGATTGGTCATTTATTCTTTGACTTTGGAGAATGCCGCTGAAGGTCTAAAATTTTATTTGATTCCTTCCTTGGACGGGATTCGCGAAGAAGGGATCGGTACCGTAATCTCAGCCGCCATGGGGCAATCGTTTTTTACCTTGAGTCTCGGAATCGGTTCGATTGCAATTTTCGGAAGTTATATCGGAAAAGAACGTCGTTTGTTGGGAGAAGCCGTTACCATCGTTTCATTGGATACGGTGGTGGCATTGATGGCGGGGTTGATCGTATTTCCCGCTTGCTATACCTATAATAACGGTGTTACGGCGGATGCCGGAAGCGTCGGAGCGGGATTCCTGTTTACCACCCTGTCCTCCATCTTCAATGCCATGCCGGGTGGGCGGATTGTCGGCACATTCTTCTTCCTGTTTATGATTTTTGCTGCTGCTTCCACCGTCATTGCCGTTTTTGAAAATATTATTTCTTTTTGGTTGGAATTGACCGAGCTGAATCGCAAACAAGTGGCATGGATCAATATTGCTTTGATTACGGTACTGTCTTTGCCCGCCGTGTTCAGTTACAGCTTTTTGAGCGATGTGAGCATTTTCGGAATGTCTTTCTTGGATTTGGAAGATTTTATCGTATCCAATCTCTTCCTTCCGATCGGAAGTCTCTTGTATGTTTTGTTTTGTACTTTGCGATATGGTTGGGGATGGGATCGGTATTTTTCCGAGGTCAACTGCGGAGAACGCGGTGTTCGGATGCCTCGTTGGATTCGCCCGTACATGACGTTTGTTTTGCCGGTTGTTATCATCGGCGTTTTGGTTTTATCGTTGATTTGATTCGGCTCGAAACGATATTCCCGTTTGTTGAGTCGAAAAGAACAATGCGGTCGTTTTTTGCTTGGATTTCGTATAATTGAGACGGAATTTGTTCATACTGTGTGTACCTTGCTTTTCAAAGGAGGGAATCGTTGTATGAGAAAAAATCAGAAAAAAACGATCAAAACGATGATGCTTGTGCTGGGAGCAACCGGAGGTGCGGCGGCAGTCGGTGTCACGGCTTGGTCTGTATGGAACAGCCGAAAAATGCGTGCCATGCGCACAGTCAAACGCGCCAATCATGTTTTGCACAATGTGGGGAATGCACTGTGCCGGATGTCGGAAGTTGCCGAGGAGTGCATGTAAACGGGAGACTGAACCGTTTTCGCAATATTGAATCCGGAAGGCGGATGGGATTTTTTCCTCCGCCCTCTTTTTTGTAATTTGTAAAGTGAAGGGTGACCTTGTGATTCATGCACCGATTCATTGCTCGTCGGTCTGAAAAATCAGCTTAAAATCTTCAAAAAAATCAGTTCAAAGTATTGAAAGTACCGACAAAGTATGATATAATAATCTTATCTGTGTTTGAAAAAGATGATCCTGATTTTTGAGAGGGAAACCCGCTTTTGTAACTGCCGTCAGTCGTTGCTTCCGTTGCTTTGCCGATAGGGGTGCGGGTAGGTCAAAAGAGGGAAGGAGGAGTTTGTTTGAAGACCGATATGAAGTTGCGTTCCGGAGCCGTGATTCCGCATATTACGCTCACCGATGCTGAAAAAAGAAATTATCTGACGCGAAATGTTCTCAATCGGATGCATTTGATGCCGATGGGAGATCCTGCCGCTTTTGACGAGAATGCGGACGGAAGTATTACATATTTTTTTGATCCCACCCGTGTTGTGGAAGCACCGCCGGAACTTTGGTATGCCCCGACGCAAAAAAGTGAAACGTTGGAATTGCAGAGCGGTGCGTCGATCTTACGCATGAGTACCAAGCGTGCGGCGGCTTGCGGATATTACACCAAGGAACGGTTGTTGCAGATGCATTATGATGTGATCGAAGAGCCGATTGCATATACGTTGCGTCAAGATCAAAGTGTGGTCTATTTTTATGATAAAAAAACAGCTGTTCGTCAACCGCTTTTGTGCGTGTGTTGCGGCAAGGAGATCCGTTATCGTCGAAAACTGTGTCGCGACTGTTTTGATGCCGACCTGGCGGTGCGCCGTGCCGATGGAGATCTTCACCGTGCCGAAGCCTATCACATGAAGCGTTCCCGCGTGTTGTTTTTTGATTTGGAATTGACCGGCGTTTATGATCACGATGAAATTTTGTCCATTTCCATTACGGACGGAAACGGAACCGTGGTGATGGATACGTTGGTTAAACCGGTACATAAAAAGAAATGGAAACAGACAGAACGAATTCACGGAATCACGCCCGCAATGGTGGAGGATGCGCCGTCGTTGGAGGAATTGACTCCGCAGATCAAAGATATTTTTGCCAATGCCGACGTGTTGATCGCTTACGGTGTGTCTACCGATTACAGTCATATTAAGTATATTTACGATACGGTGGAAGAAAGAGAGGCGTTGCGAGAAAAGACACGTTGCGCCGCTATGGAATTTGTGCGGTATCAATCGGAACACTATCCCGATCTGGTACATGCGTCTTTGAGCGATGCCATGGCATTGTTACAAATCGAGTGGGAGGGTGTGGCGCATACTTCTATCGCCGATACCGTCGGATGTGCCAAGGTATGGGAAAAATTGTTCCCGAATTATTATGAGGATTGAGGTGCGAAGAGATGGATCGATTTTTCGGATTGGACAAAGTGAGCGCACATGATGCAGGTGTCTCCTTATTGACAACGGTGCATGATGAAGTGGAAAAAGGATTGATCTGTGGGATTTTGGAAGAAGAAAATATTCCGTATCTCTCCAAAGATCGCGGCAGCGGTGAAGCAGTGCGTATTTTGGCAGGCTACTCCATGTTCGGATGCGATATTTTTGTGCCGACCGAATTGTCGGAGAAAGCAAAAGAGCTGTTGGAAGCTTACCGCAACGGGGAAGTTTGTGATGATTCGAATGAAGTCGTCGAGGACGGGGAGGATACAAAGCTATGAAGGAGATCCTGCTTTGCAAATACGGTGAGATCGTCCTGAAGGGAGCAAATCGCCGTTATTTTGAAGATACCTTATGCCGCACTTTGCGCTATAGATCCAGACAGTTCGGGAATTTTGAGATCACCCGTTCGCAAAGTACGTTGATCATTGAGCCAAAGGATGCGTCTTCGGATATTGACGGATTTTTTCATTGTGTGCAGAAGACATTCGGGATTGTTGGGATCAGTCGTTGTGCGGTTTGCGAAAAAAATATGCAGGACATTGAGCGTGTCGTCAAGGAATACATTCCTCCCTTTTTGAACGGTTATCGAACCTTTAAGGTGGTTGCCAAGCGTTCGGACAAACGGTTTGCATGGGATTCCATGCAGATCGCGGCAGAGGTGGGCGGCTATGTTTTGGATACTTGTCCGCAGTTGCGAGTCGATGTCAAGAATCCGGAGATCGTTGTGCAAGTGGAAATTCGGGAATTTGCGGCATATGTTCATGCCGGACAGTTCAAAGGCGCAGGAGGAATTCCGGTTGGGACAGGCGGTAAAGCATTGCTGTTGCTGTCCGGAGGGATTGATTCGCCTGTTGCGGGTTATATGTTGGCAAAACGCGGTGTGCAAGTGGAAGCTGTCCATTTTGAATCGTTCCCCTATACCAGTGAGTTAGCAAGAGAAAAAGTGTTGACGTTGGCACAGGAGTTGACACCTTATACCGGGACATTGACTGTACATATCGTATCGTTGACGCATATTCAAGAGGAATTGGTTAAGTCCTGTGACGAAGAATATTTTACATTGCTTTTGCGCCGATATATGATGGCAATTGCCGACGCGATTGCCAAAAGGGCAGGTTGCGGAGCATTGATTACGGGAGAGAGTTTAGGTCAGGTTGCGTCGCAAACGATGCAGGCAATCGGAGTGACCAATCCCATGACGACGCTTCCTGTTTTTCGTCCTTGCATTGGAATGGATAAGGAGGAAATCGTGCAATTGGCGCGTAAGATCGGAACATTTGATACCTCCATACAGCCCTATGAGGACTGCTGCACGGTGTTTACCCCAAAGCATCCGAAAACCAAACCGGAACTTGCCAAAGTGGAAGAACAGCAGAAAAGATTGGATTTTGATGCGTTGGTACAGGAGGCATTGGACGGCGCATATGAAAAATATATCAAAACGGAGTGGTGAGAGAGATGGAACAAGAATATTATCACATGAGTATTGCGGGATGTGAACGGGATCTGCCGTTGTGTCCTCTGAATGATGAATTGATGATTGCCGGTTTTGTCATTTTCGGTGATCCGGAAATTACGACCGCATGTGCAAAGGCTTTGCTGGAAAAGGCACCGCCCTATGATTATCTGATCAGTGCCGAGGCAAAGGGAATTCCGTTGGTACACGAGATGGCGCGGCTTGCCGGAAATCAAAAATATTTTGTTGCGCGGAAAGCACCGAAATTGTATATGACCGGTGTGTTGGAAGTCGATGTCCGTTCCATTACAACGGCAAAAGAACAAAAACTGTATTTGGACACAGCAGATGCGGCATTGATGAAAGGAAAACGCATTTTGATTGTGGATGATGTAGTCTCTTTGGGCGATTCCATGCATGCGTTGGATAGTTTGGTCGAAGCTGCCGGCGGTGAAATTTGCGGCAGAATGGCGATCCTTGCCGAAGGCGATGCCCGCGCACGAAAGGATCTGATCTATTTGGAACCGTTGCCTCTGTTTGATAAAAACGGTCAGCCGATCTGACGGAATTTTTCAAAGAGGATTTTGAAATTTTGAAAATTGACAAAAGTGTTCTTCCGTTTCGATGCGGAAGTTGAAGGAGTGAAAAAAGAATGGCTGAATTATTGAGTACGAACGACAGACGAACGCATTATTGCGGCGATGTCAGAGCAACGGACATCGGTCGGGATGTTTGTGTGATGGGATGGGTGCAAAAGCAAAGAGATCTCGGAAATTTGATTTTTATAGATTTGCGTGATCGCACCGGGATTGTGCAACTGGCTTTTGATAACGAAACGGATAAGAGCATTTTTGATAAGGCATTCGGGATCCGTGCCGAATATGTCCTTGCGGTACACGGTACGGTTCGCCCGCGTGGTGAGGGTGCGGTCAATCCCAATTTACCCACGGGGCAGGTAGAGATTTTTGTCAAAGAATTGAAAATTCTATCGGCGGCACAAACACCTCCGTTTGAAGTTTCCGATACCAAAAAAGTCAATGATGAAACGGCACTCAAATATCGGTATCTTGATTTGCGACGTCCGTCTATGCAAAAAAATTTATTGATGCGGCATCGAATCGCGCAAGTCGCACGGCAATATTATTATGAAAACGGATTTTTGGAGATCGAAACACCGATGATGATCAAATCCACGCCGGAGGGGGCGCGTGATTATCTGGTGCCGAGCCGTGTACACAAGGGAAGCTTTTATGCGTTGCCGCAGTCGCCGCAGCTCTACAAACAGCTGTTGATGCTCAGTGGTTGTGACCGTTACATTCAATTGGCTCGTTGTTTCCGAGATGAGGATTTACGTGCCGACCGTCAGCCGGAATTCACGCAGATCGATCTGGAAATGTCTTTTGCGACGCAGGAAGACATTATGGCGATGAATGAGGGCTTTATTAAGCGTGTGTTCAAGGAAGTGCTGGATGTGGACGTTCCCATGCCTTTACCGCGCATCACCTATGCGGATGCGATGAATCGTTACGGTTCGGATAAACCGGATACTCGCTTCGGCATGGAGATTGTGGATTTGAGCGATGCTGTCAAAGAATGCGGTTTCGGGGTATTTACTTCGGCAATCGAAAACGGAGGATCGGTGCGCTGTATTGTTGCAAAAAATGCAGCTGCTGCGTTGACGCGCAAAGAGATTGATAAGTTGACCGAACATGCCAAGGGGATCGGTGCCAAGGGATTGGCATATATCCGTTGGGCAGACGAGACGCCGAATTGTTCTTTTGCAAAATTCCTGACGGCAGACGAGTTGCAGACCGTTTTGAACGTCGGTCAGATGGAAAAAGGCGATGTGATGTTGATCGTTGCCGATAAAAACAAGGTGACTTTACCAACGTTGGGTGCATTGCGCACGATGCTCGGTAAGAAGTTGGATCTGATTCCCGCCGGAAAATTCAATTTCCTGTGGGTTGTCGAGTTTCCGTTCTTTGAATGGAATGAGGAGACCGAACACTGGGATGCGATGCATCATCCCTTTACCATGCCGTTGCAGGAATGTTTGCCCTATCTTGAGAGCGATCCCGGAAGCGTTCGTGCGGAATGCTACGATATGGTGCTGAACGGAACGGAATTGTTGTCCGGTTCCATTCGGATTACCGATTGGCAACTTCAAGAGAGAATGTTCCAAGCATTGGGGCTGACAGAAGAGGATATTCAAAAGAAATTCGGATTCCTCGTGGAAGCTTACAAATACGGTGCTCCTCCGCATGGCGGTTCCGGAATGGGATTGGATCGTCTTGCAATGGTCATGACGGGAGCAGAGTCTTTGCGTGATGTGGTTGCATTCCCGAAAGTGCAGAATGCAAGCGAACTGATGTCGCAGTGTCCGACGCCTGTTTCGGAGGAAGATCTTGCGGTATTGGGAATCGAATTGAAAAAAGATTGATCGTCGCAAAGCGTAAGAGACGGATGCCGACGGCATCCGTCTCTATCGCTTTTATATTTCAGTCAAGGAAAAGGAGTTTTTTATGCCAGAATTGTTGTCACCGGCAGGAAATTTTGAAAAACTGAAGGCGGCGTTGCTTTACGGTGCCGATGCGGTTTATCTTGCTGGTCAAATGTTCGGAATGCGTGCGGCTGCCGATAATTTTACGGTGCAAGAGTTATATGAGGCTGCGGAGTATGTGCATGCAAGGGGGAAGAAACTTTACTTGACTGTCAATACCATGCCGCATGTGCGGGAATATCCCGCACTTCGCCGTTTTTTGAGTGACATTCGCGGGGCACACATTGATGCGCTCATTGTGGCAGATCTCGGTGTGTTTTCAACGGTACGTGAGTTATTGCCGGAGATGGAAATTCATGTTTCCACTCAGGCAAGCATCGTGAGTCCGGCGGCAGCGCGTGCGTATGCCGCCATGGGTGCCAAGCGATTGGTATTGGCGCGTGAATTGACGTTGGAAGAGATCCGTGCCATTCGATCCGAGTTGCCGAAAGAAATTGAGTTAGAGGCTTTTATACACGGTTCCATGTGCGTTTCTTACAGTGGTCGTTGCTTGCTGGCAAATGCTTTTAACGGTCGGGACGGAAATCGCGGAACATGTTCGCAACCTTGTCGGTGGAATTATGCTTTGGTTGAGGAAAAACGTCCGGAGATGCCGTTTCCCATCGAGCAACAGGAGAATGTCGGTACGTTTATTCTTTCTTCCAAGGATATGTGCATGATTGAACATATTCCGGAATTGATGGAGAGCGGAATTGCATCTTTCAAGGTGGAAGGACGCATGAAGAGTGCGTATTATACCGCCGTCGTGACAAATGCTTATCGCATGGCGATGGATGCCTATGCCGCCGATCCGGTTGGGTATCGGTTTCATCCGGAATGGTTGGAAGAGTTGGAGAGTGTTTCGCATCGGGAATACGGCACGGGATTCTATTTTGACGATCCGATGCAGAATCCGCAATTGGTGAGCGAATGCGGCTACATCCGAGAAAAAGCATATTTTTCCACCGCGTTGGAATATGATGCAGAGGAAGCACGGGCGTTGTGTGAGTCCGGTGTGGAAATCGAAAACGAACAAGGTCGGTTGTATCGCTTTATTCAACGCAACAAAGTTTCATCCGGCGAATGGGCAGAGATTATTTCTCCCGGAAAAACCGGACGCGGATTCTGTTTGCGGGAATGCTATGCGCCAAGCGGTGAACCTTTGCAAAGTACGCCGCACCCGTCGATGATCTATTGGTGCCGAGTTCCTTTTGCGGTTCAGGCAGGAGATATTATGCGCGCGGCAAACGGAAAAGGATTTGAGCAGCGGGCAAAAGATCGCTTCAAATTCGATTGCTGACAGAGAGGAGTTTTTGGAAACGATGGAAGCTGTATGGGAAATTTTGAAGGCAATCCTTTACGGAATCGTAGAGGGCATTACCGAGTGGTTGCCGATCAGTTCCACAGGGCATCTGATTCTTTTGGAGGATTGGCTACCGTTTGCTTTTTCCGAGGATCCTGTTTTGTTGGCTGAATTTTGGGAAATGTTTCAGGTCGTGATTCAGTTGGGGGCGATCTTGGCGGTGGTTGTTCTGTTTTGGGGACGTTTATGCCCGTTTTCGCGTACCAAAACCAAAGATGAAAAGGGAAGCATTTGGATGACATGGCTCAAGGTCATCGTGGCAAGTGTTCCCGCCGCATTTGCGGGAATCGTTCTTGACAAAGTTTTGGAAAAAATTTCCGGAAAAGATATTGACGGGTGGCTTTACAATTCGGTTGTTGTTGCAGTTGCCTTGATTGTGTACGGTATTGCATTTATTGTCATTGAGCACTGGAACAAGCAAAGAAGTCCTCGCGTAAAGAACGTGGAAGGATTGTCTTGCAAAACCGCTTTGAAAGTCGGACTCTTTCAAGCACTTTCCATTGTTCCGGGAACATCCAGATCCGGCTCTACCATTTTGGGCTCCATGTTAATGGGTATTTCACGGACAGCGGCAGCGGAATTTTCTTTCTTTATGGCGATTCCGGTCATGGTCGGTGCAAGCGGGATCAAAGTACTTGGGTTTCTTTCCTGGATGCAGGAGAGTGGCGCGATGATTCCGGCAATGGCGTGGGTAACGCTGGCTGTCGGATGTTTGGTATCGTTTCTTGTTTCCATGGTCGCTATCCGCTTTTTAATGGATTTTGTTCAGAAACACAGTTTTGCGCCGTTTGGCATTTATCGCATCGTGTTGGGGGCGGCGGTACTGTTGTTATGGATGTTCGGAGTGGTATCATGAAGGAACGATTACAGATCTCCTATCCCGTCATTGTGGAAGGACGGTATGACAAGTTGCGGTTGGAAAGCGTGATCGATGCTTGCATTTATACGACGGACGGATTCGGTGTGTTTCGACAAACGGAAAAAACGATGCTTTTTCGTGCTTTGGCAAAAAAAAGTCCGTTGATCGTTTTGACGGACAGTGACGGAGCTGGAAATTTGATTCGATCGCATTTGAAGTCTGTTCTTCCGTCGGAACGATTGATCCAGCTCTATACGCCGCGCATTGTCGGAAAAGAAAAACGGAAGCAATGTGCCTCTGCCGAAGGAATGTTGGGTGTTGAGGGCATGGAACGTGATCTGTTATACCGATTGTTTGCCCCGTATGCTGTCGATGGAAGTGCTGAAAAGCGATTGAAAAATCCGCTTTCCAAAACGGATCTGTATTTGGACGGATTGACCGGAGGAACAGACAGTCAATGTCGGCGTGACGCATTGGCAAGAAAATTGGAATTGCCGGAGGGGATGACACCGAATGCCTTGTTGACTGCATTGAAAATGCTGTGTACCTATGAGGAGTATTGCAGTTTGGTCGGGAGGACGGCTTTTTCGGATCCATCGGAGAGATTCCGTTAAGCTGTTTGATACAACGGTAAAAAAATAAAAGAAAGAGAGGATACCTCTATGATGAAAACGGTTTTACAAATTGACGGTATGATGTGCGGGATGTGCGAATCCCATATGAATGATGCCGTTCGGCGTGCGTTTCATGTGGAAAAAGTGACATCCTCGCATAAAAAAAAAGAGACAGTGATCCTTAGCCGGGATCCGCTGGATGAGGAAAAATTACGTGCGGTCATTGCCGATACGGGATACAAGGTCTTGAATCTTACAATCGAGCCGTACGAAAAAAAGAGCCTTTTTTCCAAGTGGTTCCATCAAAAATGATTGCAGGGGTTCCATACTGCTGTATCGGATCAATATCGGGAAGCATTTCGATATATAAACAGAGCGGAAGGGTAAAATCCCTTCCGCTCTGTTTATAAAAAAATCGAAGAATTAACTGACAATTTGAACTTTCAAAAGATTGGTCGTTCCTTCCAAGTTTAACGGAACGCCGGCAGTAATAACCGCTTTGTCGCCGGAGGAAACAATATCAATTTGTTTTGCACAGTCGATGGCATGGACAAACAGATCATCCGTGTTGTTTTGGTTCAATGCCAATACGGGTACAACCCCCCAAGACAAACTCAGCTGATGGAATGTTTGCGTGATAGGTGTTGCGGCAACAATCATTTGCGGAGGACGGAATTTGGAAACGCGTCGTGCGGTCAAACCGGATTTTGTTACGGCGATAATGACTTTTGCATAAACATCGCGTGCGGTGGTTGCCGCCGCGTCGCAAATGGCATTGGTTACATCACTGGTATCGGAATCGTATTTAATCCCTTGGTAAGTTTCCATGTCAAACGCATCTTCTTCTGCCTGTTCGGCAATTTGTGCCATGACTTTCACGACCAATGCGGGATGATCGCCGGCTGCGGTTTCACCGGATAGCATCACAGCCGATGTTCCGTCAAAGACCGCGTTGGCGACGTCTGTAATTTCGGCACGTGTCGGCGTGGAGGAATGGATCATGGATTCCAACATTTGCGTGGCGGTGATGACCATTTTTCCGGATTGGTAGCATTTACGGATAAAGCGTTTTTGAATTCCGGGCAATCGTTCAAATGCAACTTCTACTCCCATGTCGCCGCGAGCGACCATGATGCCGTCGGAATATTTCAAAATTTCATCAAAATTGTTTACGCCTTCAATGTTTTCGATTTTGGAAATGATCTTGATGTTATGACCGCCGTGGTAATCCAAAAATTTGCGCAAACCGATCACGTCTTCTTTGCAACGGACAAAGGAAGCTGCTACGAAATCCACATTTTGTTCTACACCGAAGATCAGATCTGCCTCGTCGCTTTTGCTGATGTACGGCATATCAATATGAAAATTCGGGATGTTGATGCTCTTGTGATTGGAAAGGACACCGCCCACTTCCACGCGACAACGGATCTCCGTCTCGGTCGATTCCATAACGGTCATTGCCACACGTCCGTCGTCCAGCAAGATGCGAATTCCTTTGCTCAACTGACGGGGAAGATCGGCGTAAGAAATGGAAGCTCCCGTTTCATCGCCCATGCGGTCTTCTGCCGATAAGACAAACGTATCTCCGCGATGTAAGGTGATTTTTCCTTTTTCAAAATCTTTCAAACGAATCTCCGGACCTTTGGTATCCAACATGACGGCGGCGGGAAGCCGCAAACGATTGCGTACTCTGCGAAACAGCTCGATTGCGTTTTTGTGATATTCGTGCGTTCCGTGTGAAAAGTTGAACCGGGCAACGTTCATGCCGTTTTTCAGCATTTCTTCCAACACGTCTTCCTTCAAACAAGCAGGTCCCAATGTACAAACGATTTTTGTTTTTCTCATATGAAAAGGTCCTTTCTGCGGATCGATTTTTACGGTAATACTATAACACAAAATTGTGTCGTTATTATGTCTAAATAAAATTTTTTTCAAAAAAAGGTAAAAATGGACTTTACAATTTTCCAATGCCGTGATAAAATAAAAGTGTAAGATAAAAAACGATAGAAAGAGAGAAGGAAACATGACCAATCAAGAACGCTTTTTGCAGATATACAACGAAAAAATCACGCGCGAGGGTGCTGACAAACTGTTGGATTTTTTGATGAACGGCAGTGATTTCTTTACGGCACCCGCCAGTACCCGGTATCATGGGGCGCACGAGGGAGGGCTGTTGGAGCATAGCCTGAACGTCTACGATTGTTTGTGCGATATTTTGAATCGTCAGCGCATGAAAGAACTTTACAAAATCGAATATCCGGAGGAAAGTATTGCGATTGCGGGATTGTTGCACGACATTTGCAAGGTCAATTTTTATAAAACGTCTTTCCGAAATGTGAAGGACGAAAACGGGAAATGGGTGAGTGCGCCGTACTATACCATCGAAGATACTCTTCCTTACGGGCATGGGGAAAAATCGGTCTATATTGTTTCTGCTTATTTGAAACTGACACGCGACGAGGCATTTGCTATTCGGTATCACATGGGCTTTTCCGGAACGGAAGATACCAACAATGTCGGGCGTGCATTGGAAATGTTTCCGCTTGCATATGCCACTTGTTGCGCCGACATGGAGGCGGCATTTATCATGGAAGGGAAATTGGCGGGCGTTTTGAATTTCGAGAAATAAGAGGACGAACCGATGAAAATGACGACGCTTTGCTATCCCGAACGGGATGGAAAATATTTGATGTTGCACCGTACAAAAAAGAAAAACGATGAAAATCATGATAAATGGATTGGTGTCGGCGGGAAGTTCGAGGACGGTGAAAGCCCGGAAGATTGTATGCGGCGAGAAGTGTTTGAGGAAACGGGATTGACTGTGACCTCTTTTCGGTATCGCGGTATTATCACATTTGTGTCGGATAAATTTCAAACGGAATATATGCACCTGTTTACTTGTACCGAGTGGATCGGAGAAGAGAAAGAGTGTGATGAAGGAGAGCTTGCATGGATCGAGAAATCGCGCTTATCCGAGTTGCCTGCATGGGAAGGGGATCATATTTTTTTGGAATTGTTGGATGCCGATGTACCGTTCTTCTCCCTCAAACTGGTTTATTGCGGCGAACGATTATGTTCGGCAGAATTGAACGGTGACCCCCTTCAATCGGGTTCCCGGAAATGACGAAACGGCTGTCGGAATCGTTCACCTGGTATGATTCACCGAACGGTGTGGAGCACGTACTCTTTCTCCCTATGGAAGGGGCTGTTAGGAAGGAACGCCGGTTCCTCTTAGTAATCGGATTTGTGGTGCGGTTAAACGAAGCCGAAAAAATCGAAAATTTTTGATATGGCTTGACAACCACACAAAAACATGATAAAATAAAGATAAAATACTGGGATCGTTCAAAAATAAAAATTATAAAAGGAGAAATGGATGATGGAAACCTTAAGTTTTGACCTTTCCAAACGATACGGAAAATTTAAGCAATTGA
>CAZUYA010000009.1:0-25217 GCA_964624685.1 uncultured Ruminococcus sp.
TCGAACCGGTACGATACTTTCGTATCACGGGATTTTAAGTCCCGGGCGTCTGCCTGTTCCGCCACACCGGCAAGTTACACCAAGAGACTATTGCGCCCTTTCGGTTCGCATTTTTAATTATATCATATATTTTCTTGTTTGTCAACCCTTTTTGCAAAAAACTTTTCCCTTTTTGCATTTTTCCGGCATTCGTATGGAGAACGGATGCAAAACACCCATCGAATTGCAAAGAGCCGACTGTTTTACTCAACCATAGGATATGCCGAAAAACGGAAATTGATACCGCATGGAATTAAAAAATCAAAATAATCACTCCAAAAAATCCATATTGGGAAACAGGTTCTCCATTTTTTCATCGTCATATATTTCATCCAAGAACGATTCCAATTTGCCGGATGCCGCAATGTCCCGATGACGGTCATGCCAACGCATGATCGCCGCCGCACTCATCAAAAGGTTTGCAACCATGAAACAAGCAAGAAAAACACAGGAAAGATTCCACCAATGCCCTTGCATCTTCCCCAACAGATACGCAAAAAGCGGAAACACATAGTGTGCGAACAAAACTCCGAGCAATCCCCAAATGATCGTCATTTGCAGGCTGACGCGCCCCGCAAGATTCAAAAAATGGTCGTCATAGTTCCACGTGGTAACGCCGAAAAAAACCTCTTGGAACCAACTGGCAAAAAACTCAATGCCGGAACCGACCAAACCGAAAATCGCAAATTGAATCGGTATGGATTTATTGGCAACCAGAGAAGAAACAAAATACATCAATGCCGCGCCGAACCCGTAAACAATGCAAAACGGTCCCCACACCAAAGCAGAATGACTTTCCCAAAATCCAAGCCGCACGATATTCCACAAACCTTCCAAAACAAAGCCGATGATACTGCCTCCGAAAAACAGCCAAAACAATTCGGCGCAACGCATCCGCAAAGCAGAGTAATGCTTGATCCTTCTTTTTGAAAATCGCTTTTCGTTTTTGACATTTTCCCGTTCACCATGCGACATATTCCCGTTCAACCTCCTTTCTGCCGGTATTCGTCACCGCAACATCATAGTAATGACATCGCGATTTTGATTATAATATATAAATGTTTTGATTTTTGCAATTTTTTGTTATCAAAATGTTAACTTCAAAGTATATTGACAAAGTAAAAAAGATATGTTATACTATACGTTGCTGTCAATTTGTCCGAGGGGTTCCACTTGCAATCCGCACCATTCAAAATATATAATAGTAAAGGAGTTTTTATGAATATTCAACTTTCCGATCACTTCACTTACCGAAGACTTTTACGATTTACATTGCCATCCATTGTTATGATGATCTTTTCGTCTATCTATGGTGTGGTAGACGGTTTTTTTGTGTCCAACTTCGTCGGTAAAACATCTTTCTCCGCAGTCAACTTCATTATGCCGGTTTTGATGATCCTCGGTGCCATCGGCTTCATGTTCGGAACCGGCGGCAGTGCGCTCATCGCCAAAACGATGGGGGAAGGGGATGAAAAAAAGGCAAATCGAATTTTTTCCATGATCATCTATATTTCAATCGTCAGTGGTATCGTCATTGCCATTTTGGGGATCCTGCTGATTCGCCCGATTGCGCAATTGCTGGGCGCCGATGGTGCCATGTTGGAAGATTGCGTAACTTACGGACGCATCATTCTGATAGCACTTCCCGCTTATATGTTGCAATACGAATTTCAAAATTTACTCATTACGGCAGAAAAGCCGCAGATGGGTTTGATCGTCACAGTTGCCGCCGGATTGACCAATATGGTGTTGGACGCCTTGTTGGTTGCGGTATTCCCCATGGGATTGGTCGGCGCGGCAGTTGCGACCGCCATCAGCCAGTGTGTCGGAGGACTGATCCCGTTGATCTACTTCATCCGTCCCAAGAGCGGTCTGTTGCGCCTGACAAAAACCGAATTTGACGGAAAAATCCTGTTCAAAGTTTGTACCAACGGTTCCTCGGAATTGATGTCCAATATCTCCATGTCCATTGTCGGCATGCTCTATAATATTCAATTATTGAACTATGCCGGCGAAGACGGAATTGCCGCATACGGCGTTTTAATGTATGTCAACATGATCTTTTTGGCAGCATTCATCGGCTACTCGGTCGGAACCGCCCCCGTCATCGGGTATCATTACGGTGCCTCCAATGAAGACGAATTGAAAAGCCTCCTAAAGAAAAGTTACATCATCATCGGAATTTTTTCCATCGTCATGTTCGTTGCGGGGGAAGCACTTGCTTATCCGCTGTCCCTGATTTTTGTCGGATACGATCAAGCATTGCTCGACATCACATTGCATGGTTTTTTCATCTATTCTTTCTCGTTCCTGTTCTCGGGAATCGCTATCTTCGGCTCTTCTTTCTTCACAGCCCTCAACGACGGTTTAACATCGGCACTGATCTCGTTTTTGCGAACACTGGTATTTCAAATTGCAGCAGTTCTACTCTTCCCGTTGATCTGGCAATTGGACGGCATTTGGTTCTCCATTGTTGCCGCAGAATTGATGGCAACGGCAACAACACTTTGTTTTCTTGCGCTCAAACGCAAAAAATATCATTATTGATCCCAGCCCATCAAGGATCCGCAGCCGCTTCCGAACAGGAGCGGCTGTTTTTTGTTTCGTTACAGCAGATCGGTCAAAGCAACAATGTCGGCATGAATTGCCTCCACGGAACGATCGGCATTGACGACACAAATACGTTCTTCATCCTGCAATTCCCGCAAAACGCGAAAAAAATGTTCTCGCACTGCGGTCAACTTTTCCAAATTTTCATAGACATCTTGCACCGCACGATTGCGCCGAATCCGTTCCAAACTTTGTTCCGGTGTCAAATCCAAAAAAATGCAAAGATCCGGGCGCAAAATATCGGGACAATTCAAATTCATATCCCGAACCCATTGCGCATCCGTTTCACTCCCCTGATATGCCATGGAAGAATAATAATAACGGTCGCAAACCACATCATATCCCTCCTCCAACATTTTCCGAATGCCATTGATCGGATTGACATTGTGAAAAATACGATCCAAAACGAATAGTGCCGCCATTTCGCAAGTGTTTCTTTGTGAAACACCGCTCAATGCATCCCGCAAAAGTCCGCCACTGACCGATTCGGTCGGCTCTGCCGTCCGATAAACGAGACGTCCTCCGGTCTTCAAGTGTGCTTCCAACAGCTCAATCTGCGTCGTTTTGCCGGCACCGTCAATTCCTTCAAATACAATAAAACATCCTCTGTTACGCACGTCTGTCATTCCCCTTTCCTGCATTTTCCCGTTTCAATTCGGAAAGCTCGGTTTGCAATTGCACAATCTTCTGTTCCATGCGTGCCAATTCTTGCGCCACGGGGTCTGGAATATGGATCTGATCCAAATCGTTGGCGATTTTCACACCGTCACGCCGCACAACCTTTGCGGGAATACCAACCGCCGTGCTGTTTTCCGGAACGGAATGCAGTACAACCGCATTGGCGGCAATCTTGCTGTTGGAACCGACAGTCAACGGTCCCAAGACTTTGGCACCGGATCCAACCATGACATGATCCCCCAAAGTGGGATGCCGTTTCCCGACATCTTTTCCGGTTCCTCCTAAAGTAACACCCTGATAGAGCGTACAATGATCGCCGATCTCTGCCGTTTCCCCAATAACCACACCGCTGCCATGATCGATAAAAAAGTTCTTTCCGATGGTAGCGGCAGGATGAATCTCAATCCCCGTCATTCTGCGAGACAACTGACTGATGGCACGAGCCGAAAAATAATGCTTGTTCTGATGCAATTTGTGTGCAACACGATGTGCCAAAATGGCATGTACACCGGAATAAAGCAACAAAATTTCAGCCGTACTGCGCGCCGCCGGATCCCGCTCACGAACCGCTTGAAGCGTTTCATGAACTTCTTGTTCCACAGACGCGATCGCATACGCAACGGAACGTTCCGCTGTTTGAATTTTTTCTCCGATGCGTCTCGGAAAAGATCGTTTCTCCATAGATACCTCCTCAAAAACACACTTACTTATATTATACACATTTTCGACCGTTTTGTAAATAGATTGAATAAAAAAAGTAGCGCGACAACTTACAAAATGTAAGCTGTCGCGCATCAAGTGCAAATCGGACAATTCCATCAAGTGTTCGGCTCTTCATTGACCGACGTTGTATCATCGGCAACAGATGCTTCCCCAGCGACCGTATCGGGCGTGCTCGGGACATCAACCGGTGTCTCCACGCTCAACGGAATCGCCGCTACCATTTTCTTGATGTCTCCCTGCTGAACCAATTCTTCCGTCGTCATGTAAGGAATACGATAGTCAACCTCTTCCACGACTTTCTTCTTCGGCAACGTTAACTTCTCTTCGCAAAGCATGGTAATCAATTCCAATGCGTGCTTAAACTTTCGTTCACCTTTGATCTTCATCAAAACGGGAACAGCCGCGTATTTTTTCTTGGAAGACATATCCTTGAATCCGTATTTACTGTCGGTCAACTCTGCCGGATCCAGTGCAATATAAAGATACAGCGTGCGCGTTTTGGCATTGAATTTTGCAATTTGCGTTCTTCCCAAATTGAAGGACTCGTAGTTCCAACTAATCCGACTCTTGATTCCTTTGTAGGAGAGAAGCAAGTTTTTGATCTCGTTGTAATAATCCTGTACACTGCCTTGTGACTGTGCCAAACGAGAGCGGAAACTTCTGCGATAACGAGTCACAATCTGAACCTCTCCGCGACTTTCCTGTGCCAACAGATCATTATACTGTTCAGCATCGGCAATCGCATCGATAAATGTCAGAGGCATGGAACCGAATTCCGACAGAGAAGATTCTTCAGCGTCTGCCTCTTCCTCATCGGAGTCCTCTTCATCGGACTCATCTTCAGCCGTATCGGCATCCGTTTGTTCAACCGCATCCTCCACAGTCGGCTCCTCGGTCGAATCGTCCTCATCGTCCGGTCCCTGCGGAGGCACCAGACGAGCAACCAGTTCCTCGGTCACAGCCGTTTTAACTTCCGTTGCCATTTCTTCCGTCCAACTGTCCGGAACATAGGTCACAGCCGCTTGTTCGACTGCCGCCGCGATGGTCTCACGCGTGGTCCCTTCCACTGCTTTGGGAATCATTCCGTCTACAGTGACCGCCTCAAAAGCTTCGGAAACGGAATCGGCAACCATAGCACAAATATCGGTACCGATTTCTTCAGCATCCGATGCTTCATCCGATGCTTCATCCGATGCTTCATCCGATATCGTTTCGGAAATTGCCGTGGCGTCCTTTTCGGATTCTTCGTTTAACAACATGGTGTTGGTCATGGAGTCGGCAACGATCATGTCAATGATATTCCGAATCGCATCCGGATTCCAATCGGCATCCTCATCGGACATCAGGGCAATCGCTTCTGTCGCATCCGCCGATTCATTAAAGTTTTCTGCCATTGCTTCCGCAACCGCTGCATTGACTTCCTCGGCAGTTGCCTCTTCCTCGGCAGCATTCACACTTTGTTGCAATTCATTGGCTTTGTCTTCAGCCATTGCATCGGTCATTTGAGAAACTGCATTCAAATCTTCCTCTTCTGTTTTGTCAATCAACTCGATTGCCGAAGCTTCAGCGGTCAACTCTTTCAATGCATCGCTCACTTCTTCGCTTGCATCAACATCGGTATCCAAAGGCTCTTCTTCAGCCGCAATGTCCTGGCGCAAAGCATCGGCAAGATCATCCAACCCTTCTTCGATACATGCATCGGGATCTTCGATCTTATCCGGCACCTCAACGGGCGCAAACGTAGGCACATCGCCTTCCGTATCCATGACCAAAACGGGATTGTTACCGCGTCTTTCGATTCTACGAAGTTTCAAACCGATCAGGAACATCAAAAGCAATACTAACAGGACGAGCAAAATAATCAGTGCGATTCCGGGAATGCTAACCCAAAACGGCGCATGGTATTCCGGTGCGATGACAAAACGAAAAGTCAAATCGGACACCGATCCGCTCACGGAAATTCCTTCCACAACATAGTAAGCACCGTCGGCACTCAACGTTACGGTATAAGTTTTGTTTGCCGAGGTCAACGTGTCAAACCCATCATAAAGATACAAGTCATTTTCCGTCAAGGCATCGCAATTGGAGTCCGACAACAATTCGGAAGAAACGGGAATCAACAGGCGGAACGTATCTCCCGCTTCCAAATTGGAGACCGTTAAAACATATTCCTGATGAACACGATAGCGACGCAATACCTTGTTGGAAATTCCCTCATCCAACGTCAGGGAAGCGGTCAATCTCGGAGGCAAGCCCGCCTCTTCATAAATAATAAACTGTGCATCTCCGTCTTTCAAACCGACGAACAAATACTCACGCAGGACAGTGAGAGAAGCATACCCCTCGGTACGCGGATAGACCACTTTAATACTGTAATTCGCATCAACGCCGAGCGTACCGACTTGAACCGTATAAACGCCGGGTTCTGTGACACCGATTGTTGAAACGGGTGTACCGTCCTTGAAATAAGTATAAGTCAGCTGCGCCAAAATTTCCAAAGGAATATCGGCATCGGTATCGTTCTCCTTTTTCTGTACAACCGCAATCTGATAGTATTTGGAATCAGCCGACAGATCGGACTCGCCTCTGCAGATTACATCGGAAATCGAAACCGTATATTCAGCTTTGGTAATCAATACATTTTTGGTTAATTTGTCGGTACCGTAAACAGCCGAGTCATCGTACAAATCGGCGTTGGGAATCGTTGCAATCAACGTATATCCGGAACCGTCTGCCTTTACAGAGCCGTAAAAGCCCTTTTCGGCAGCCTCACGCAAACCGTAATACACAGGATTTCCTTCTGCGTCGGTGCCGCAACGAACTTTGACATCCAACGGACAGTAGATCGGATTTCCATGTTCGTCTTGACCGATCAAACCTTTTGCCGTAATGGAGAAGATCGCATCATCGCCATAGACATAGCCGGACGCGGCATGATTGTCGGGAGTCCAAATCACATCGGTGATCGCAATCGGGTTGACAGTCACATCGACAGCCAAATTGGCAACGGTATAGTTATCGGCATCGGAGCCGCTTAATGCGACCTTGGTATAAGCCGACACATGTGCAACAGCCACCGCATCAAAGTTAACGGGATTCACTGCAGAAATCGCCACATCATCTCCCGCAACAATACCATCCAACCAAGAAGAATCCAAGGTTTCGGAAACCGTCACGCTGTAATTCGAGCGATTCGGATCATAGACCACAGATGCGGTCGCTTGTTTTTCCGACTTCCACGTCAATTGCTTTTTCTCAATGCGAGCAGGAGCCGTGTAGGTCAAAGAACGTCCGTCCCATTCATATGTAATTTTGATCTTGACGGCATCGACATTCTTTGTCTCGTTTCCGTTGGCGGTAATGAATTGAATCTTTTGGACGGTCGGGTGCAAATCTTCCGTTTCCCCTTGAACCGTCAATTTCACATCATCGACAGACGGGATCGAAGACAAGCCATCATATTCTTTCACCCAATATCCGTCAGCCGAGCTTTGCGACACGTTGGAACCGTCTTTGAATTGAATCGAAAGAACCGTCCCCGCTTCCGGCGCGGTTGCGCCGCCCGTTGCAGATGCAAAAACAGCAAAACAACAAGACAGGAGGATCATCATTGCAACAACGATCATACCCATCGGTCTGAATTTGCGTTCAATCCGTACACGTTGATTTTTCATGCTTCATCAACCTTTCGTAAAAAAATTTGCAGTCACACGCGCAGAACGGTGACCTGTGCGCTACTTTTGTTCCTATATTCTGTTCTATTATACCATATTCATTGAATAATGTCAACACAATTTTTATATTTTTCCGTGTATTTTTTGAAGAAGTTTGTTCTTTTTTGTGTTTCCGGCATAAAGCATCTCAAAAAAAGGAACCGCCTCTCTCTTACACGGTTCCTTTTCCAACTTCAATGATATTCGATTCAAATCTATCGGAAACCGAAATTCGGTTTAATTTCATCACATTCAAATATATGATAAAATCCGTACTGGATTTCAAAACAGGATCACTTTGCGTAATCAACGGTACGAGTTTCTCGAATAAGGTTCAACTTGATCTGACCGGGGTATTTCACTTCATCTTCGATCTTCTTTGCCATTTCGCGTGCGATGAGCTTCATGCCCTCATCGTTGACGGATTCCGGTTTAACCATGACGCGGATCTCACGACCTGCTTGAATCGCATATGCTTTATCCACACCGGGGAAGCTGAGTGCAACTTCCTCCAATTTTTGCAACCGTTTGATGTAATTCTCCATGTCCTCGCGTCTGGCACCAGGGCGCGCTGCCGAAATCGCATCTGCCGCCTGTACCAAAATGGCAATGATCGTACGCGGTTCCACATCGTTGTGATGTGCCTCAACCGCATGAATGACATCGGCATTCTCCTTATACTTCTTAAGCGCGTTCACACCGAGTTCCACGTGAGATCCTTCCATATCCTGCGGGAATGCCTTTCCGATGTCATGCAACAATCCGGCTCTGCGTGCCAATGTTCCGTCCAAGCCCAATTCATCTGCCATAATACCGGACAACCATGCGACTTCAATAGAGTGTTGTAAAACATTTTGACCATAACTGGTACGATAGCGTAACCGTCCCAACAACTTGATCAAATCCGGATGGATTCCGTGTACATGAACTTCAAACGTCGCACGTTCACCCGCTTGCTTAATAACGGTCTCCACTTCCTTACGTGCTTTCTCTACCATCTCCTCAATACGCGCCGGATGAATACGACCGTCCGAAATCAGCTTTTCCAAAGCCAATCTTGCAATCTCACGGCGGACAGGATCAAATCCGGATACGGTAATGGTCTCCGGCGTATCATCAATAATCAGTTCCACGCCCGTCAAAGTCTCCAACTTTTGGATATTGCGACCTTCGCGTCCGATAATGCGCCCCTTCATCTCTTCATTCGGCAATGCCACTGCCGAAATTGTGGCTTCGGTTACATGATCGGCAGCACATCGTTGAATCGCCAACGATAACAAATTTCTTGCCTTGACCTCGGCTTCCTCCTTGAATTGGCTTTCCAGCTCATCCAATTTCTGCGCCATCTCATGCTTGGTCTCGGACTCTATACGTGCCAACAGTTCGTCTTTTGCCTGCTCTGCCGTATAACCGGAAATTTCCTCCAAACGAGTCAAATGCTGTTCGAGAACGGCATTGATCTTTTCACGCAGGGCATCGTTGGATTTCAGTTTTTCATCCAACTGCTCATTCTTTCGTTCCAATGCCTCCGTCTTTTTGTCAAGATTTTCTTCCTTCTGCATAATACGACGTTCTTGACGGGAAACTTCCGTCCGGCGTTCCTTCAGTTCTCGTTCCGTTTCGTTGCGCAACCGCAAAACATCCTCTTTTGCCTCCAGAATCAGTTCTTTCTTTTTTTCCTCAGCCGCTTTTTTTCCATCCTCGACCACACGCTTGGCTTCTGCCTCTGCCGATCCGATCTTCTTTTCTCCAATGGTCTTCCGAATCATAAAACCGATCAAAGCACCGATCGCCAAAGCCGCCACAATGCCGACAATCAAAATCCATAAATCAACCATCTTTTGTACACCTCCCTGTATTTTTCAGTATTGTATGAAAAAAGCACAAATTGCACGAGTATATCATACTATATTTATTATACACAATTTGTTCTTGCTTGTCAATACCTCTTTTTTGATTTTTCAGAGCATTTTGTAAAAAAATGACCGTGTGTACAAACATTTCAAGCAACGAACGCAGATTTTATAATCCGAAAACAAAAACAGCCACCGCAATTCTTTGCGGTGGCTTCGGTATTAGGGCAATTCCGGAAATACATCGTTGTCAAAGGGATCGCTCACGGTCAAAACATCTTCATTTGGAAAATACAAAATATCCAACATCGGCGCGGTATAATTTTTCATCGACAGCTCTCTCCTTTCATTGTGCGTCGGGTGCGAACCGGTTCAAAATCGCCAGTTCGGCATCATTGAAATCGGCAGACGGATCGGCTTTTGCGGCAGCGGCAACACTTGCAATGCTTCTGGTACAATAGCCGTTACTGTAGATCGTGATCGGCGATTGGTCACCGTTCAAAGCGATCTCCACATACCCGATTCCGCAAAAATCACGATTGTAGTTACCGGATTTGATATTGACAATGGATCCGACCATATAATTTCCATCATCCGAATTTCCGCCAATGCTACCCGTAAAATATTCACCGCCGAAAGCAACATCCAAATAATTGACCTCATGGGAAAGCGTATGCAAAGCCTCTTTGGTAAACGCTCCCGCCTCGGTCACATAATCTGCCGGTGCAATGAGCGTCCCCATTTTGCAGGACAGAATCTGACCGCTTTCAACCAAATTTGCAAGTTCGCTGATCTTCGTATCATCAATCTTGGATGCAAACCGCAAACCGGAGGGATCCTTCAAACGAACGGACGCGCTGTTCACAGTGGAGATCAATCCGTTTACAAATGCTTCTTGATCCAAAATTCCGGGAATATCGGACTGCGGAATCTTCGACGACACACGAATATCATCCAGCAAATAGGAACCCGCACCGTAAGATCCGGAATTGGCTTTGCCGATAATCACACTGTTGGCTGAAATGGTAATGTTCGTCAAAGCAGACACGCCATAGAGTTGCGCATTCGGAATTACCAACAGCTGATTCAAATAGAGATCATAGGAACCGGTCTTCAAGTTGATGACCGCACTGACGGTATTCCATTCACCTCGATTCATGGTTGCGGTGTACGCCGACTGCTTTGTCGACGCACATTTCAGAATCGGAAGATCTCCCTCCAAATTGATGCAATACAGATCGACAAAGCTAACCGTCGATGAGGATTCAGCCGTCTCTCCGAGATAGGCGGTGCCGTTAAATTGCGTTTGAATCTGCCCTTTGGCATCTTCCGGGAAGCAGTACGATGCCTCGTACAAAATCTTCTCGTTTTGCAAATAACAAACGGCTTGATTGGTCAGCTTGGTTTGGCAGTTGATATTGGAAACATTGCCATCCCCCTGATTGTTCTGCGTACCGGAAACATAAGTCTCGGGATCGTAAGCAACAGACCATGCTTTGTTGCTTCCCTGACGTTCCACAATTTTGGAATTCAGGACATGGAAATCCGTGAACGAGCCGGACGGTTCCGCATCAACCGCATACTTGTCAAAATTCTCGGAATAAAAGTCGGCGGAAAACCGATCGGATCCCTTATAAATTTTAACATTGTCTACACAGTACGATCCTTCCGTAACGGGATTGGATCCGCTGCCGATTTTTCCAATGATCAACTGATTGGCGGGAATCACGACTTCTTTGATCTCATTGGTGTATTGTGCCAGAATCCCGTTGACGGAAACGGCAACCAATCCATTTTTCAAGTCAACCAACGTTTGCACCGTGCACCAAGAACCTTTCGGAATCGCTTGATTGGCGCAATTTACAATTTTATTGGCAGGACGAATCGACATAGAAGAAAAGAATGTACTGTACAGTTCATACCACTCTTTAGCTGTTTCGGAGGTTGTATATCTTCGAAATTGTGTACAAAAATATCCGGTTTGAGTCAGATCTTCACCAAACAGGTAGTCTGCCTCGATCACAATTACAGGCGTATCCTCATAAGAAATTCCCGGATTTTTCAAGATCAGATTCGTATTGTTATTGGACTTGTTTTCGTCCGCCGTAATTTTGAGATACGTATTCCCATCCTTTGTTTCAGCCGTCAAATTGGCAACAACAACGGCAATATCGTCGGTTGCCGCTGTAATGGCACCGGTCGAATAGCCATTGAAGTCAGCCTCAAAGAGGATGTCATCAACAGGGGGCAGTTGTTCCCGCGGCAACCGCGGGGACAACGAGCAAAGAAAGCAACATCACTAAAGTCAAAACGAATGCCGTCAGTCTGTTTGAACAATGATACTTCATAACAAATTTCCTTTCTGATTTTGTGGGATGTACCCATGTTTTTTCGATTTTTCATGAAAGAATCAAGGTGGATCGGCGCAATTCCAACGAATAAAGCTGCAACTCAATGTTGTTCACAGTATTGCAAGATCGCATCGGCAACCGCGTCCGCAATCATCTTTCTTCCGACATCATCGCTGGGGTGTACTTTGTCAGAGAAGTGTTCCTCTGCCCCCGCCGTCGCGGCATGTACATCAATCAACTCGACTCCTGTCAATTCAGCCGCCTGCTTGAGCAATGGAATGATCCGCTCCTCCAGCGGCGTATTTTGAATGGTTCCTGTCTCCTTAAAAACAGTTGCCGGAAGTGCCAAAAAGATTTTCGGATCGGTGCCGAGTGACTGATAGGATCGAATGAGAGCCACCATATCAGCCACATATTGCGCACCGTTATCCTGACTCATTTGTGAATAATTCACTTCCTTGGAATCATTTGTCCCCAGCATGATAACAACCACATCCGGCAGATACCACAAAGACTGCCGATATTCCGGTTGGTCGATATAAGCCCACGGATGCCCCTGATCAATTCCCGTTGCCAATCCGGTGGCACCATTCACACCAAGTCCGATCACCTCATATCGGTCTGCGCTCAAATTGCCGTACATATTGTTTTTCCAATACCCGTTTTTGGTAATGCTGTCACCGATGCACACCACGCGACAGATTTCATCGGCTTCATATCGTTCGGCAACTTCTTCAGCCAGTTTTTGTTGCGCACGATTCAAAGAAACGGTCTCATCCTTCAAAATCGCTTTTGCCGCCGTGGTATAACTCGCATACGGAAGCAGATCGTAAGAAGCATACACCGTAACCGTCTCACCGTTCTTCAGTGTCACGGTCAAATATCCAAGTCCCGCAAAGAGCGTATTGTAATTCTGCGGCAGAATATCGACAATGGAACCCGCAAACACATAATAGCCTGCTGCCTGTGTATCCGAATACCAATTGCCGGGATTTGCCGGAACACGGAGAACTTTTTCCAACGCCTCCTTCGTAAAGGTTCCGCCATTGGATTCCCAATAAGAATAAAGTGTGATCAGCGTTCCGATTTGAACGGATTCCACCGCATCGTTCCTCAACAATGCCTCCCAATCGGCACTGTCAACAGATGTCAAAAAGCGAATCCCGGATGTTTGCAAAGGACGGAACGACGCATACGGTATCGACTTCAACGCGACTTGATAGGTCGTAATCTTCATTCCGTTCACAATCTCGACTGTCGAATCAGTCACTACCCGTGTGCTTCCGTCGGTGTACTCGATCACCGCATAAAGGAATTGTTTTCCTTCCTTACGGAGTTGATATTTTATCCCTTCTGCCGTGACAATGGTTTCGCCGTCCAAAATAATCGTCGTAGGATTCCGTTCAGCCACCAGAATATCATCGATCAATACATAAGTACTGTTTGCCGTGTTTTTGCAAGAGCTATGCGGTGTAAATATAATCAATGAATTTTCCGGGATGACTAAATTTTTCAATCCGACACCGGTTTTCCAACCACCTTCAGAGTATTGCGGTACCAACGTGATGTTCTCCAATACCGAAACACCGTTGAGTGACAGCGTATAAACTCCGTTGACCATATCGATCGTCGCTTCAACCGTCAGCCAGTCCCCTTTGGAAACACCGACGGAACCGCTCTGATTGTTTCCGCCTGCCTTCAAAACCGCCTCGGCTCCTGCCGTGTTGTAATCAATCTGCCACAGATTGAGCCACTCGATCGTCTTGTTCGGGAGTTCCGTTCCGTCCGCCGTCACAAATGTACAGGTATTTTTGCGGAATCGTGCATGAAAACTGCCGATACCGTCCTCCGGAATCAAATAACTTGCTCGGATGATAACAGTGGAAGATGTCTGATACGAAATTCGAGGAATATCCACATACGCATTGGCATTAATATTCACGTTTCCTTCCGTCGTCCCCGTTCCGGAGAACGGGATCCGCCATGCCTGATTTCCGTTGGCTTCCTTGAAAACGGTTCCACCGTTACTCAAATTAGAACCGGAAAAAGAAGGTTTGTATCCGACCGGATAGTTTTCAAAATTGATCTTTACAAATTCATTATCGGAAAGTGTGGGAACATCTCCGGTCTTGACCAAACGATAAATGTCGGTCTCCCCATCGGAAGACACCAAATCGGAATACCAACAAATGCCGTCTTTGGTTGGCAAAGAGATCAGCGGAACGGTTCCGTGCGGAACACTCAACAATGCCGTTTCTCCGTCCTCACCCGCTTCAAAACACAGACTGTCGTTGGAAGAATCCAAAGAATACCATGTAATATGATCGGTATTTGCATCCGTCAATATCCTTCCGCCGATGACACTGATATTTGCGGCAACCGAAACCGTCGTGGAAGCAAAGCGGAAAACGGTATAGTTGCACGGGATGCCACGCAGATCAACCGTACAGTCTTTCAAAAGCAAATTCATGGAAAGGCATCCGCTGTATTGAGACCGATCTCCGTTTCCGTAAAACAGAGCATTCCGTTTTTCGGCAAAAGTGTCCCGATCGATTCCAAATGTTACGTTTTGAAAAGTCACGTCAATGCGTTTATTGTAATTGGAAATATTCTGTGCGCCGCACATATTTCCGCCGCCGACCAGAACAGTCCCGTTTTTGACGGTAAAGGTGGTATCATAGTTTCCGGTATAGGTCGTATCAACACCCACCTCAAAGAGGGACTGACTGCTGATCATAGTATGTCCGTTCAGATCCAGCACCAAGTTTCCGTTCATGAAACACAGCCAGTTGGTATTTCCGATATAGGTATCCACCGTGTGATCGGCTCTCAAAACAATGGAGACCGTTCCCTGCGGATAGGTTTGCAGATATTCTTTTGCCAGTGCGTTTGCGTTTTTCCACGAGGTAACACCACCAATGAATGCTTCATCCATGAACAGAAGGAACGGATATTGTTCTCCATCCTCATATTCCGGCGGAATGGCACCGTAAGGAGTGGAGTTTGCCGTCGGCGACACATCACAAACCACATAGCCGTTTAAGCTTTCGGAAGTTGCGGCAAAAACCGCATAGTCCCCGCTCTCCTGTTTGAAAGAGACCGACAAAATTCCGGCCGCTGATGGAAAATATCCCTTCAATGCTTGCCCTGCATCATCTGCCCGAACCGAAATCACCGTGGTGCAAACGGTCATATCACGAAATGAATCCAGCCGCCAAGTGCCTCCGACAAACGTATATCGCACTTTCAAGTCGCTGCTGCCAGAATGGAAAAGCGTAACAGGGCGTTGAACGAAGTGATCTCTTTGAATATCTATGACGCAATCCGTAAATGTGATGTTACTGTTGAGTGTAACGCCGCTTGTAATCGTTCCCGCACTGATAACATTCAACGTTTGCGCGCCTTCAGCCACGGTCAAATAGACATTCTCAATCTGAATATCCACGTTTTTTCCGGCACCTTTGGAAGTTGACGATCCGTAATCCACCAGAGGTGTATCGCTCAAAATCACAGCTCCGTTCTTCAAAGTCAAGCGCGTCGCAGTCGATTGAACGGCAGCGATCCAAAGCAATGCATTCTTTGTATTGCTTGCCGTCAAGCGGTAGCCGTTCAGATCAATGGTCAAATCGGTCTTGCCGGACAGGTTGACAAGATCGGTGTCTGTAAACTCATAATTTCGTTGCAATTGAACCGTTGCGATCGTTCCGGCAGCATTGATTGCAGCTTTCCAGCTTGCATACTCCACACCGTTGACCGAAAATGCGTTTTCGCTTTCGGGTGCTTTCACGGTCTTGTCGCTGTTTTGTTCACATACCAATGCGAACTGGCTGATTTGCACATCGGTGAAAACTTCCTCGACGGTCAGCGCGTCCAAGTAGATCGGCATTGCACTGCTTCCGGTCGGCACAAATTGCATATACAACTGCTTGATCTGATCGGTCAACCCGTATTTCGATTCATAAACCGTATATGGGATGATAAACTCATTCCACGCATTCGCCGTCGTTCTTCCCGTCATATACACGCGGTCAAAATCGATCAACCGATCCGATTTTGAAGTTGCATTGTTCAAATAAAACAAGACCGCGCGGGACGTTGTATCATATACCCGAACTTTGATCAAAAAGCGTCTGCCCGTGTCAGCTTTTGTCACGGCTTTGCCGGAATTGATGAGCTTGCGGTTGCTCAATGTAACCGCATTTTCCGAGTTTTGATAAAACACATGGTCGGCTTGATATTCCCCAACATTCAGTGTTCGCACGATCTTCAATGCTTTCGCCCCGTCTATCGCAGCACCGACGGTATAATCGGAATATTTAATGGAACAATCCCCCGTGCCGGTATCAAAATTTTGGTCATAGGTCACCACATTTCCGGCTACCGTTTGCGTCACCAAACGGACGGAAAGCGAAGTACCGGGGGTCAGAGCCGACAAAGCGTCGGTCATGTCCATTTCATAATAACCGGAACCGCTGACACGAACGGAACCGATCCGTTTGCCACTCTCTGCATTGTATGCGCAAAGCACGTTGGCGGCATCATTGGTTACAAGTACACGCAGTGCATATCCGTCTGCCGAAATCGTTTCCGGAACGGTCACACGAATCGTCGTTCCGACAGTTTCATCAACATTCACGGTGCCGTTGTCCGTTAAATCAACAGTCTCCTCAGAACGTGTATAAAATTCGGCTTGATACGCCTCCCCGATTGCCACACCGTTTTTTCCTTGCAACGTGGCGGGAATCATCATGGTAACCTTTACACCACCGCTCAAGCAATCCGGTTGAAACGTCCATTCGGTGTCTCCGTAAGCACTTGTCCAAGTACCGCCGATCGTTTGCCCTTCGGAATCAGACCACACGATCTTTTGAATTTCATCTGCACTCACTTCACCGATGAACTTTACGGTGATGGAATCGGAAGCCGAAATGACCGAACCGTTTTGCCGATCCGTATAGGTGACCGAAACAGCTGTTCCCTTCAAATAATAGTCGGCAAACAGAAAAAACGCTTCGTAAGTATCCACACCGTAGTTGACATCCAACCCATTGGCAAACGTGTGTGCAATATCGACTTCATACCAAAGCGCGGCAATGTTCATTGTGCGGCAAAGATTGACCATAATGTTCTGTTGCCCGTATTGGGTATTTGCGGTATCCTGCAAATTGACCGTCAAAAACAACGGGGAATATCCCTCACAAAATTCATCCACGCCGCCTCCGCAACAGGAATAGATCATTTGCGCACCGGAAGCGATCTCACATCCGTCATATACTGCCCACGGTTGTAATTCTCCTCCCTGTACGGTAAAGCCATCCACCGTATAGCTTTCCGTTTGACCGTTATCAAACCGTGTCTTTCCGTCATACCCTTTCAAATAACGCATCTGATAAAAAGCATTGATCTTATCGTTTACCAATTGTGCGATCGCTTCATCGCTTTCTCCGTTCTCGGAACAATACAAATTTTCGCGCAAGCTCGGTGCTCCCAGATGTGTCATCCACGCTGCTTTGGAAATGCCGAACGTACCGACGGCATTTCCGTCAAAACGATACGTTTCCGAATCCGACAAAGACAACCAACGAACATATCGCATGGCGGCAGTGGTCACCTGTGCCGTGTTGAAGGTATGGACGGCATAGGTCATATTATCACCGGTCTCACTCTTTCCGGTGCTGACGGTGCTGCCGTCAAAATAGCCGTAATGGTCATTCCGCGCCATGGGTACATAAGCATAATCAAAAACGACCGCCGCATACCCGCGGAACAAAAAGCCTTGTAACTGCGGACGATCCGTTCTGGAACTGCCGGCACACAAATCCTCGGCAGAAGAAATCATCGTCATGACCGGAACCGCTTCTGCCGGAGCGGTTGGATAAATGACATGGGAATACAACTTCAAATCAATGGGACTTCCGTCGGCTTTGACACAATCGGTAATGCTTTCGGCTTTCGTGTAAGCGATTTTGGTATATTGTCCATTCGTTGCGTCAACTTTTGTTCCGGTCGCGTCCGAATACCAAACCGGAGAAGAACCGTCAAATCCGTTCTGAGTCGCTTTGCGCGTTCCGTCTTCATGGACCCACTTCACGATCACATCCTGCTTATACTTGCGAAAATCATGGTTCCATACCGTAACGATCTCTTCCAACGTTCCGTCAGTCCCGTGTTTATCCAATTCAAAATAGACCTGTTGCAACGTCACATTATAGCCTGCGGGAACAATAAGGTTTTCCCGGTACGTTCCTTCCGGAAAAATACTCTTGTCGGTAAAATATTCGCCCGCCGCCATTTGACTGCGCAACGATTGCGCCGAATAATCCAAATCCGGGCTGACAGCTTTCTCGTGATTCAGATAATCCAAAACGACCACAATATAGCCGCGTTCCAACATCGACTTCAGGATTCGAACATCGCTGTCCGTACCGACACGCTCGATATTGGCATTGACAACATACATCAAAACAGGTGTTCCGCCCAACGTCATGTATTCCGGTTGCGCCACACCATTGGTAGCTGCATCATAGTACACAGTGATCTCGTACGGGATCCCGATCTGCCCGTCATCCGAGAATCGTCGCGTTTCTCCCTGCTGAAAAGACAACAACTCCTCATTGGCTTTGATCTCCCGCATAGCATCCTCCTCCGTTTCTCTGTTCGTATTCACGGTTTCCGCGGCAAATACCGCAAACGTACCCGTCGAACAAAGCGAAAACAACGTGCAAACGGTTAAAAGCCATGCCAGAACTCTTCGATGGAATTTCATAGTGTTCATTTCCTCCCCCGTTTTCAGGTCGAGCCGACAAAAAAGCTCGGAACGGGAGTACGGTAAAAACGTCTCCCGTTCGGATTTATTTTATCACGTCCACCGTGTTTTGCCAATAGCATAATTTCCGAAAATTATGTCATATTCTCCGATTTTCGTTTCTGAATGCCTTGTCGGCAACATTCTTCGCTTACTTTGATCCTTCATATTGATATTTATTTAACACTCTGTAAAACGTGTTCGTACTGCCAAAGCCACATTGCCTTGCCGCTGTATCGACAGAAAGTTCCGGATGCGCCTTTCGAAGCTTTTCGCATTCCACCATTCTGCAAATATTTACATAATCCGAAAAACTTGTTCGCATGAAAGCATTAAAAATGGTGGAAAAATAGTTGGCTGAATAACCGAATTTTGAGGAAACAGTCTCCACCGTCAGAGGTTCGGAAGAATGTTCACAAATATACTTGATCGCCTTTAACATCGTTTCGCTTTGCTTTTCCGGTTGTTTTTTGAAAAAGTACGGATAATACCGCATCATCAGATATGCCAGCGTATCGGCAAAGGCTTGCTTACACAAATTGGAATCTCCGTCCCACAGTTCTTTGGTATAATCCAAATATCGTTTGATCTGCAAAAAGCTGTCCGCTTTTTCCAAATGCGTTTGCCAGGCAATGTGCGCCAATTGATTTCTTTCGTTAAAAAAGCTGCGACTGATCAACACAATATAGACCTCTTGACCGATCCGATAACGGTATCGGTGCGGTTCCAACCCGTTAATAAACAATATTTCGCCCTCATGCAGAATATACGGTACACCGTTCACAAGAACATCAACATTGCCCTTTACACCAAAGGCAAATTCAATGGAATCATGAAATCCCGGAAAACGATTGGCATAACCTCGTTCCTTGTCAATCACCGTGTAATCAAAATAAAGTTCATCCTTTCGATCCCGTATTTTTTCATACCATGCCTGTATCATCCTATCCCTCCGTTTCTAATCAAATGTTCCGATTCAACCAAATGCATCGCGCACAAACAGCCCGATTTCATTATATCAAAGATTCCGCGTCTTGTCAATATCTTTCATTTTTTACGGTCATGAATCAAAATTTTCATTTTTCGGCATGATTTCACAGTAAAAAACAACTGCATAAATGCCCGATCTTTGTACATACTATCAACAGTCGGAATCGTCCGGAACAAGAACTGTCAAAATTCATCGACAGTGGCAACGAAATTCCGAAATGCAAAAAGGAGGAACGGTTATGATCATGGATCGGATTGCGCTGATTCTAACCATCATCGGTGCACTCAACTGGGGGAGCATCGGTCTGTTTCAATTCGACATCGTGGCGTGGATCTGCGGAGGAAGCGGTGCGCTGTTGAGCCGCGTCATTTACACCGTCGTGGCACTTGCCGGCGTCTGGTGCATTTCCCTGCTCTTCCGCACGCGCGAAAGCATCACATCCCCCGAAGAATAACCAAAAAGCGGATGGTTCACACAAAGGCGAACCATCCGCTCTTATTTTTTCGATTTTGCTTTTCAACTCAGTTCTCCTGCAATTCGCCGACAATCACTTCCTTCTGTCGCAAAAGAGGCAACGTCACGGAAAAACAGCTGCCTTTTCCCAACGTACTTTCCACCTCGATCCGTCCGCCGCACAGCTGTACGGCACGTTGCGCCATCGTCAATCCGATCCCGTATCCTTTGCGATGGTGGGAAGCATCCCCCTGATAAAATTTCTCAAAAATGTGCGAACGCTCCTCCTCGGTCATTCCGATCCCGGTATCCGAAATTTTGACCGTGACATCGGAATCGGAAGTGCAAAGCGTCACCTCGATTGTTCCTCCGTGCGGGGTAAATTTGATCGCATTGGAAAGCAAATTTTTCCAAACGTGGGACAGCATCTCCTCGTTGGAATAAATCCGAATCTCCTCCAGATCCGGGATCATTTCAATTTCTTTTTCCGTCCAACTGTGTTCAAACAAAAGAATACACTGACGCAACTGTTCATCCAAATAAAATTCACTTTGATCGGTCAGAATCTGCTGATTTTCCAATTTGGACAGTTCCAAAACATCGGTTGAAAGTTTTGCCAACCGATCCGATTCTTCAGCGATGATGCGGGCATACTCCTGTCGTTGTTCCTCCGTCAAATTTCCCTGTTGCAATTCAACGGCAAAGCCGCGGATCGAAACGATGGGCGTTTTGAATTCATGGGAAAAATTATTGATAAAATCATTGCGGAACAGCTCAATGCCATCCAATTCCCGTACCATTTCGTTAAAGCTGTTGACCAATACATCCATTTCATTGTCCGAATGTTCGTCAGCCGTCGGGACCTGTACCTTAAAATTTCCTTTTTTGACTTCTTTGGTTGCTTGGATCAAATTTTTGAGCGGACGCAAATAATAGATTCCCATATATCCCGCCAAAAACGTTGCAAACACGGAACAGACTCCCAACAAGATAGTGGTAAAAACGAACGGATTCACCGTCAAGAAACGGAACAACGGTTCCGAAGCAAACAGCAGGCGAAGAATCAAATGCAACAATGCGGTCAATAAACCGGAAAGCAAAATGACCGAAAAAACGAACACCGTCAATCTCCACCGCAACGTTTTCAACCCACGCAACGGGCGACGTTTTTTTCGGCAGTTTCGGTGTTTCATTTTGCAACGACCGCCTTATATCCCAATCCGCGAACCGTAATAATCTCAAAATCCGGATTGTCGCGAAAACGTTCCCGCACGCGGCTTACATGGACATCCACCGTCCGTTCATCGCTCTCACTGTCCATATCCCAAATCTCATCCATCAATTGCCGCCTAGTATAGATTTTATTGGGATAAGACAACAACTTAAACAACAGCAAAAATTCCTTTTGCGGCAATTCCGTCAATCCATCCGGTGTCTCTACGGAATACGCATCGTAATAAAGCGTGGTTCTGCCGACGGTCAGTTTTTTATCTCCGGCAATTTGGGAACGTCGCAACAGCGCGGCAATGCGCAAAATCATCTCTTCTTCATCCACCGGTTTCACCATGTAATCATCGGCTCCGATGATGAAACCGCGCTTTTTATCATCTTGCGTTTCTCTTGCCGTGACCATCAAAATCGGAATGGTACTGCCCGATTTTCGCATTGTGTTGGTAAATTCGTACCCGTCCATACGCGGCATCATGACATCCAGCACGATCAAATCCACGTGCTTATGATCCAAAAGTTCCAATGCTTCAACTCCATCAGCCGCACAAATCGGTTCATAGCCGTACCGTGTTAAAATCGTCGCCATCAATTTTCTTGCATTTTTGTCATCTTCGACTACCATAATCTGAAACATTGCGGTATCACATCCTTTCCGATTTATGATACACCAAAAATGTGAATTGAATTTTAACAAATCCGTTTTCACATAAAAAACGCCGCTGCCGATTGAAAGAATATTTCAAAAACCTATTGACAAAAGCAAAAAAAGATTTTATAATATATTATGAGATATTTCATCCGACCGAAATCAAACGGTTGGAAAAATCATTGAGAAAGAGGGACCGACGCATGATAAACGAATCGGAAAGAATGACCGACATGAAGGAAAGATACTTGTGTTCGGCTTTTGACACACAGGAAGCTTTTGCCTCCTGGAAACGCCGCGAAGGCGCGCGTAGCTTTTTCAGAGCATTGACCGTCCTCATCCTGATTGCCGGTATTGTTGCCGCCGGGTGGGTTTGGTACATCAACAAAGATGCAGACGGTTATCGTCCTTACATCGACGCAGGCATCGTCCTCGGCGCAACGCTTCTGTTGTTGATTGTCAACGGAATCATCCGCCATACCATCTCCAACGCTTGCCGCCGCACTTACGACAAATACTATCGGTTGGCAAACCGCACGCAAAACATTTCCGAACACATCAAACGGGAAAAAGTGGATCCGATGTTGGAAAATCAGATCGTCATTAGCATTCGTTCTTTTTTGGATGCCCCTGTTGAATTTGAATACGAAACAAAAGACAACCGTTTTGACGATGATGACGACTATGAATGTGTCAGCGTCAAGGATAGGAACAAAGAGGTGCGTGAAAAACTGTCCGGTCCCGTCAGTTCGGCAATTGTCTACATTGACGATGTTGAAGTGGGTGCCGTCGATCTCGACAGCGAATTTTCCACATTCCGCGTAAATCCCGGTCTGCATGCATTAAAAATCAAAATTCGGAAAGATTATCCCTACTTTGAAAAATCTTTGGAACTTACCACACCCGTGAATCCGATCTCCGTAAACGGCGATTACCGTGTTGTGCTGTACTCGCTGTGTGCAAAAATGAATCGCGGAACTTTGAGTTATACATTAAAAACATCTGAATATGATGATCTTGTTTCGTTTATGCGGGATTCTTACAATACCGCCGAATTGGACGGAACGGTTTCGGATGAATTGTTGACCAACAAGCTCCGCAAACGTGCAAGAGTATTGCACGAGGAATTGTATTCCGACCAAGAGACAGAAGAGGACATCCGTCAGGAAGAAGGCATGCTCTTCGGTCAAGAGACGGTAGCATTCGGGGATCTTGCAAAGAAGTTGGAAGGAACGCAACATGACGCACGTTTGAACAAGAATCGGCAGTTTGAAATTGTCGCAACTTTGAGACGGGAAAAGAATTGACCGTGTGATTCAACTCCTATACAAAAAGTCCGAGGAAAATTCCTCGGACTTTTTGTATTCCATTCTTCTGCTTCAGGCAATCAATCAAAATCTTTCCAAAAATCACAAACCGCCCGCTCATAACGTTCTTTTTCCAACAAATAACTTTTGCCGTGTCCTGCCCCTGGGACAACCAACAACCGTTTGGGTGCCACACATGCCGCATAGTTGCGATAAGTCATCTCAATCGGAACAAATTTATCCTCCGTCCCGTGAACAAACAGCACGGGAACTTGACAACGCCGCATCGCTTCCGTACAAGAATAATCCTTGGTACCGAATCGGATCCGCTTTTTGCACATATCGTTCGCAATAAGCGCATTAATCCCTTGATACGGGACGTGTAAATTCCGTTCCACAACATATCTCCAAATTTCATGCGGTGACGTAAAACCGCAATCGGCAATGACACCGTGTACCGTCTCCGGCAAGGTCAATCCCGCCGT
This sequence comes from uncultured Ruminococcus sp., assembly GCA_964624685.1. Lineage (GTDB taxonomy): Bacteria > Bacillota > Clostridia > Oscillospirales > CAG-272 > UMGS1865. The sequence goes on from CAZUYA010000009.1 coordinate 23,885, forward strand.
CATCAATACGGTGGATGCTCCCATGGAAACACCACACAAATAGATCGGCAACTTGGCTCCGCTGTTCTCCGAAGCCCAATTGATCCAATCCAAACAATCAAAGCGTTCCAGCAAACCGAATCCCATATAAGCACCTTCACTCGCCCCTTGCCCGCGCTGTTCGGCAAACAGGATGCTGCAATGCCGTTCGTGCCAAAACTCGGAGATCAATGCAAAATCCTTGAGCCAAGAAGAACGCCAACCGTGCATGGCAACGATCACCCGTTCCGGATTTTCGCACGGGTACCAATGTCCGACCAACCGTGTACCATCATGCGACGCAAGAATCTCCACGGTTTGGCACAGCGGCTCGTTTTCCAATTTTTTCGCACACTGTTCCCATGCCTCGGACGATTGATGTTGCTTGCGCGAGCCTGCAAGCCGTTTGTGCGATTTTTCCGGCAATCTCTCCTGCTCGCGGTCCAGGGCAAGTCGAACCAATTTTTTTGTAAAAACATAGGATGCCGCCGTTACCGCCGCCGTACCCGCAACTGCGATCCCCGCACCGATCATAAATTTCTTTCCGTTTTCCATAGATTCATAATCTCCTTTCCGTGTTTCAGAAAACAGGACTGTCCTTTTTCAGTATTGACACACTTTTCCAAAACCATACGTATTATCAGATATATGAATTATAAACAAAAGCGTACATCCTGTCAAGCGGATCTACGCTTTTTTTACAAAGATTTCAAAATATACACAATCCACGACTTACACCGTGGTGTCTTTCGATTCTCATCCTTTTCGAGACTTTTCCAAAAAACGCTCTGAAGTGTCTTTTGGAAAAGTCCGACTGCGCATCGGTTTTACGGGTGTCCTTCCCGTTTCGGTGATGTAAAACTACTGTCAAGCGCAAAGATTGTTAACGGCTCAATCCTTTATATAACCGATATTCTTTTCTTTGGCAGGATCAAATGTCAGATTGCAAATGGACGCTACAATACTGTAAATGCCAAAAGTAACCATTGACAACAGCAGATAGCACCAAGTTCTGGACGTATATCCCTCCGGCTTCAAAGAGGTACGGTTGATGATCAAACTGCCAATCCAATTCAAAAAGAATGTCAGCAAAAAGCGAGCAAGTTTTTGATTCTCCATAACAAAGAATCCCCCTTTCATTTGTGTGGCAAAATGGTGATACACGTTGCGATGATCGCAACAAAAAAGGTGGCACAACCGAAGCCATGCACACCGAAAAATGCAAACTCCGATTGTTGCCACACAAACTCTAAATCGGAAGGGATACCGGATCACCATACAAAATGAGTGGAATTTGCATTTTTTCCAAATTCAA